>NZ_JABAFB010000013.1:0-129772 GCF_012843405.1 Rhodococcus sp. BL-253-APC-6A1W | reverse complement strand
TTCGGCATGGGAAACATCCTTCCATCGTGAGGAGTGATCCTCACAGATCAGATGTCAACCAAACCGGGGGCAGTCCCGAGCATCGAGGCGATTTCATCGACGGTCAGAACAACCTCAGGCTCTTCGTCGCCTTCACCGGAAGCCAATATCAACGGCAAGGATACAGCCTGACCGTTGGCGCTCGCATCGTCGAGTCGCCCTAGCTCGTCGACAGCCTGGGCCCACGTGGTCGATGATCCGACCGCCGCCGACCTTTGTGTCACTTGCAGGTACGGTTCGATCTGCTTACGGACGTTCCGCTCATCTGCGAGAAGCTTTCTGCGGACCAGTCGTTGAGTTCGGCTGGTTGCCTCATTTGGTAGCGCTGTACATACAGGTGGGCCAGGATCGACACCAAATCCTCGGAGGCAATCCGTTCCACAGACAGCCCGCGGAAAAGCTGCCCGGGTACAAGTCCTGCCCACGGAGTGAAGCACCATCGCCGTCCACTCGCGTCGCTTCCACCAGCTCGATCGCGAGAATCTCCTGAGCGACGAGCAGAAGACTCCGCCTCTGCAACCATCCGCCGTCGCCGGCAGCGGACACGAGACCTTTCGCGAAGTCGTCGTCAGTCGCATCATGTGGAAATCGTCCGTAACATTCCCCACGCGGCCCACGAATTGACATATATCGGGCACTGCCAGACGGTCGTGTCGATCGAACAGAGTTGGTCCGGACAAGCCGATAGAGGAGACCCCCACCGAATGGCCAAGACGAATCCGGCGTCCAACCTCGGTGTCGTCCGCGGCCGAGCCTCGGTCGTTTCACCGGGCTCTTGGGCAGCTTGTAGCAAGTCTTTCTCGCGGCTCGCGGTGACAGGAGGTTCGGTCCGATGGACCGCGCATTCGATCTGACTCGCGAACAGCAGGTGCTGGCCGTCGATGCCCAACGGCACGACGGGTACGTATGCCCATGCTGTTGTGGACACGTTCACCTGCGCGATGGAATGTCCAAGATCGCTCACTTCGCACACAACAAGGACGAAGGAACCCCGCTCTGTGAGCAGTACCATCCGAGCAGCAGCCGATACGGCCACGCTCGTGACCCGATGCTCGAGGGCCATACCCCCTTACTTCTCCGGCTGCACTCCGACGGAAGCCGCTGGACGCTCTTCATCGAACTCGAATCGCTGGCACTCGAGGAGACTAAACGCACGGTTCCCTCGTTACTGGCGTTCGACGGATTGACATTGCACCGCGCCGGCGCCACCCTCCGGAAGATCCGCGCGGAGTCGCTCTGGCCCGGATCAGGCTGCTCCGCCGTGGCAGTGCAACCGTCACGTGAGAGCAACAGCATCCGGACGATCGGAAAATGGCCGAATGGGATCCGCCCAGAACGGTGGCGTACCCAAATAGCCGGGCTGTCGCCGACTGGCACACTTTTCGTTCCCCACCGCGGCGGAGCCTTTCGGCGCTATGACTGGGCGACCGCTGTCCGATGGGGCGACGCAGTCGTCGCTGTCGGTCCTGCTCGCGCCACGCCTCCTAACACTCTGGACATCACCACCCTCGAATCATCCGCGACGGCGGAGAACACCTGGCATGCGTGGCTCGTACGCCTACCGAAGTCCTTCAACAGCGCGGCACGCCGTTGGCTGGCGGGATTCGGTGTGGCCCGCATCGAGCAGCGAACGACCCGAACTCGCCTGGTCACTCCAGCTGTGGAATACGGGCCGGGTGGAGTGCCGCGGTACTACCTCGGCGAACCGGTCATTGTTGCTCCGTCACCCCAAGCGCATGTGCTTGCCGCCGAATCGCACGCGACCTTCAATGCTAAATCCCTCAAGCGCAGCCGCACCTCCCCAACAGTCCCAGTATGTTTCATCACGGCGATCGAAAGCGGACCACTCCGCATCCGTACCGATACGAAAGGTGATGCCTTTCAGGCCGAAATCATCACCGAGAGCGTTACGGCGGAGCCGACAAGTCTGCCGCTGTGGTCGTTGCGATTCGACGATCAAGTACTCCCGCCATATTCGAAGCAGCAGGTCCCGAATCGAGCAGGCACCCTCAGAATCGGAACAACGATACCCGCTCTGAGATTTTCGGTAACCGCGGTTGCGCACGACAAGACGATCGAATCTGCATGGGACGCCGAGGCAACGGCCGCAGCCGAATGGATCACGCAACGGCTCTCGAACTCAGTCGAGATCGAGGTAAGGGCGGGAAACCTCGGATTCGTGAGGCTGCATCCCGAACAGCCTGCGATGCGGATGGTCGAACCGCAGGACACGAGCCTTCGACGGCGCTTGGCATGGCGTGAGGTATACAAGCTTTCGGCTGCTCAGGCCGACGACCCCACTTTTCCTCACTGGGAGATCCACAGGAGGAGAGGCCCATCAGATCGTATGAACCGTCTCCCTAAGGTGTGACCATGCCAGTGAAGCCAGGAACGCGTGTCGTCGGCACGGTGGAGTTCCGAAACGACCGATTCGTGCACGTTACGCCCTTGTACAACGACCCCGGTACCGGTTGGACTGCAGCAGAGTCCGACGACTATCCAAGCCGCGGACTGGTTTTCTGGTGGCAACCACAACTCGACGTCTCACCAGGATCAGCCGTCGCCTTCGATCTCGAGGAAGGCAAGGGCGAACGGGACGTCTACACCGTCAGGAATCCAAAGTTCCTTAGTCCCCTACTCGACTATGGGCAGTTCGCGTACGACGAAGCACTCGAACGATTGACAACATCGCGCCTGCCCGCCAGCGAAGAAGTGCTCGCCGGACTCGATATTTTCGCCTGGTGCAAGGGCGACATGCTTCTCGGTCCGCTCACACCTCGCATCGAAGGCAACGAGTTCTACATTCCTTCGGACTCGCTTCGACTCGAGCGCGTTCCGTACCGAGAAGGCCAGGGAGAGGATGCGATCTTCCAGCTACCGAACTCGAGGTACTACTGCGCACCGACATCCCCGATTACCGGGAATCTCGATTGTCGTTCCGACGCCGAGGTGCTCAAGACTGCGCTTCGCGATGCGGTAACTCTCGCCGAAAAGGAATCTATCCCGGTTCCTGGATTCTTGGCCACGAAGAACCTGATCCAGAAGGCAGCCGATCTCCTACGTGAAGGCGAGCGCCTCGAAGACCGCCAGTACAAACTCGATCGGATCACTCGCGCATTGAAGATCTGCGAGGAGAGTGACGAGGTTCGAACCTTGACAAGGGAGATCGCATCAGTCCTGCGCGATGATCCGGTCGTGAGAGCTGAGCTGGAGCGCGACCGCGCCACGATCCGGAGTCAGGTTGTCGCTGAAGCGATGGAACAGGTCCGGAAGGATATCGAAGCCGAAAATTCTCTACTCTCGGAACTTCGCGATGAAAAATCAGCGGTCGACAAGGAATACTCAACCACGCGTGCTCTGTTAAAAAAAGCTCAGCGGGAACTCGAATCGGCGAAGAATGATCTCGGCAGACAACTCGAATCGGTCGAAAACTCTGTTGCCGACCGAATTGCCGAACTGGTCGACGATGCCTCTGACTTGCTCAGCGAGTCCGTCATACTGCGCGCAGTAGGTGTTGGAACCTCAGCAACAACATCGACAAAGCAGAAGCAGACCTACACCACCACAGATCCGTTCGGTGGTCGTTCGTCCCTGACACCACGCGAACAGACGCCGGCGAGCAAGTTGCTCCGTACAGCGGGCGAGGCCTTCGGAGTCGAGACCACTGTGTTGATCCGGATCCACGCTGCTGTACGCGCCGGCCTGCTCCCTATCCTGACTGGCAACGGTGGACCTGCGGCTCTCACCGCGTATGCAACGGCTGTATGTTCCGGACGCATTACTTCGATGTCGGTCGGGCACGATTTTCTCCATCCGGTCGACCTGCTCGGGCTTCGCGCAGCAAACCCCTCGGCTGCGCGAGTGAACAGTGGGCTCCTGCCCGGAGCCGACGCCGGGGTACGCGATGGCGGTCCTGGCCTCCTCGTCCTCGACGCCTTCAACCAGGCCCCTACTGAGTCGTACCTTCTGCCGTGGCTTCAGCCGCACGATCGAGGCATCACAGTCCCCGAGGCTGCCCGCGAAATGGTCGGGGTAGCGCGAGTCGTCCCCGATCAGAACTTGCTGCTCGCGGCCACGACTGCAGTCGGAACGACGACAGCGCCCGTGAGTCCCGACCTGTGGGGTTACGCCGTGGCCATCGATGTTCCGAAGCCCGGCCGAACACCCGCAAACCCGCCTACTCGCACGACAATCGATCGACAGCCTGTGTCTGGTCCTCATCCCCAGTCAGCTTCACTGGTCTCCAAACTCGAAGAATCACTCGGTGCAATCTGGGTCATCGATGAGGGTGTGCTGGACACATCGCGTCGATTCGCCACAGGACTGGTCGAACTGCAGGATTCCAAGGCCGTCACCACATCGGTTCTCGAGTGCGTGATCCTCCCCGCTCTCGCAACCAGCCTGTCCGGCACGGACCTCGCCGATGCCGTGAGCAATGTACTCGGTCTCGTTCCCTCGAGAGATCAGAACCGTCCACGCAAGTTGCAGAATCTTGTTCAGCGCCTGCACCAGAGGTTCGCATGATCACCGGTTCACCTCGAATCGAAGTAGTGACCGAATATCACTCGAAAGACCGCATGTGCTCTGTGCTCGGTCTTCCTCGCACAACGCCTTCGCTCGAACTCAGCTTCGAACTTCTCCGCGCGGTTACATGGGCATCGACCGCAGGACGAGTTCCGGTATCGACGCGCACGCTGCTCGACCGTGCGATAGATGCGGATTCTACCCTTGCCGAGGACGACATCGACCCGGTGGGCCGGCGGCGTATTCTGCGCGATCGGCTCGAAGAACTCACAATCATCGGAGACATCGCAGCATTAGGGCGTGGCCAGTGGCTGTCCGTTCCCGGCTCGATTGCGCAACTCCTGGATCGCCAAGAAAGTGCGCTTCTGGTCAGCGGAATTCCGCTTCGCCACCTCGATTCGAAGGTTCGGTCATCGATTCATCTGAGCGGAGCGACGCGCCGGCTCTCCGATCTCTCGATGGTCTCGCAGCTCGCGCTGCCCGTTGTCGGGCTGGACGATTGGATCGGCCGACCGCGCCAGCCGCTCCTCGGATGGACCGAAGGATACCTGTCGATGCCGCTTTCCCCGGTGCCGGAGCCCTTCGACCTCGATTCAGTCAAGATTTACCGACCTGCCCATGCCCGCCGGGGTACCAGACAAGCAGACCGCTGGTTCGATCTCACCGACGACATCCACGGCCGTCACCTTGCACGCGTATCCGGTCTCGGCGAGTCGAATGAGTACCACGTCGCCGAAATCGCGGAGGGCCTGGTCATAGCGCTCAGCGTCGAACTGTCGCATGATGTACGGCGCCTGATGTACGGACTGGACGCGCACGGTGGCAACCCCACAGTCGCCAACTGGTCCGAGGCCAATGCCGGAGTCCAGCTGCGTGTGACCAACGCACTTCCGGCCGCGGAGACCCGTGCGTTAGTCGCGCTCGCTGGCCCATCGCATGACCGTACGTGGAAGATCCGCGGCGATGCGGGGACGACAAGCCGGCTACTGACGAACCTCGGCATCGAGTTGGCGTCGGGTCCGATGGAACCTACAAGATCCGGATCCAACCGCGCTGCGACTTCAGATACCCGGTCACGCCGATGACCCGCATGGCAGAGCAATTTCCGCACTGATAAGTTTGCGTGGCTGATTTCGACCGCGCAGGAAGATGGGGACATCGTGGCGATACCAACAGAAGAAATGCTCAGAAATCGATTTTCGAATAAGAGCGTAGATCCGGTCATTACTGAGATTCGGTTTCCCCACTACAAAGCACTTGCAGCAAATCTGGCGATCACCTTCTCTTTTCCGATCACTGTTCTTGTGGGACCAAATGGTTCGAACAAGTCGTCAATTCTGCACGCCCTGTACGGCGCTCCTGGCGGTAAGAGTCTCTCGGATTTCTGGTTTTCAACAGCGTTGGACGATATCGACAGTCGCACTCGCGCAGATGGCGCCACACTGCAGCGATTCGTCTACAAGTACCGAACTCACGTCGCAGGAAGCTCAGTTGTTGCCGAGTGCCGAAAGGCCCGTGGCAGCAAGCCCTATCGCCAGTCAGATGTCCCGAAAGCATTTGCCACGAAAAAGGATCCCGACTACTGGGAACCGACGAAACGCGTGAAAGTTGATTCGATGGCGGAGATCCCCGTCGACGATCCAACTGTAGCGGGACTACTCTCCGACTCGAAGGACCGATGGAACCCAGTATCAAAGGAAGTACTCTACCTCGATTTTCGATCGGAACTGTCCGCGCACGACAAGTTTCTGTATCACGCTGCCGACGACCAGTGGACCAGGATTGCAAACGGCAAGAAGTTCCGGGTTCTCAAGCGAGCCGAAGGTCTTGCACGAGCGTTTGACGACACTCCGCATTCTGGCGACAAGGATATGATCATCGAGCCGGTCCGCGACCTTGAAACCGATGTCGTTCAGAGTATCTCCGATATTCTTGGGAAGAAGTTCTCTGGAATCAAGATCGTGAAACACAGATTCTACTCATCGGTCGGCTACTCGGCGATGCTCTGCTTGAAGGATGGGAACTACTCCGAGGCCCACGCGGGCAGCGGTGAGTTCGCGATTGTCCGCCTCGTCGACGCAATATCGGACATGAGCAAGAACGGACTCCTTCTACTCGACGAGCCTGAGGTCTCCTTACATCCTGGCGCGCAGAAGCGCCTGCTGAATTTCCTGAAAACACAGGTCAACCAAAAAGGCACACAAATAGTAATATCGACACATTCACCCTCGATCGTCGAAGAGCTTCCGCCGGACGCAATCAAGTTGCTCAGCCCGGATCCTGCGACCGGGTCGGTCTCCCTCATCTCCGACGAGACCCATCCAAGCGACGCGTTCTTCCATATCGGACACACGTCAGGCTTGAAGAACAAGCGAATCATGGTCGAAGATGCTTTGTCCGCCGAGATTGTCTCCCGCGCCATCACGCTGCACTGTGAAGACCTCCGAGGAACGATCGAGCCCGTGATCTTTCCAGGTGGCGCTGACAGTCTCGTAAAGCACTCACTACCGACGCTCGCGCTCGCCAAGTCGAGTGATGCTGTGATGCTGCTCGACGGCGACCAACGAATCGACGGCGCAGACTGGAGTGTCTGCGATTCGACCCCAGCTACCGGCGAGCACAGAGAAACGTGGGAGAAGCACGCCACAGCACTGCTCGGTTGCGTCCCGCAGCACTTCGCGAACTCGAAAAACGGTAGTAGTGACGACGACAGTGTCGTCAAGAACCTCCGTGAGATCCTGCTGTGGGCACGAGATAACATCTACTACCTGGACGGCAAGGTTCCCGAAGCAGCGATTCTCGCGGAAACCGAAGCATCGGATCCTGATTCGACAACCGTTGAGGCGAAAGCACGATTCGTCGAGATCGCGAGAACGACATTCGGGCTCGGGAAATCTGCCCGTGTCCCAGCCTTGGACATCCTCACCGCACAGCGGATGCACCTGAGCCAACTCGACGAATCCAGTCCACTGATCAAGTCAGCATTCGAGGCAGTCAACGCCGTCCGTTAGGGCTACTGGGCCGCCATCACGAACGGCGAAAGCTCCTTCGTCCACAGGACCGCCAGTCGCTCGCGAGCCCTCGAGCCCGCGACGTAGAGGAGATTCCGGAGCTTGGTCTCTTCGAGTTCCCGCACCGGTCCCGACAACTTGTGCAGGTAGTACGGCGGGAAGGCATCGACTCCGAGGCGGGGCAGTGCAACTGCACGGAATTCGAGGCCCTTCGCGCGGTGCATTGTCATGACGCGAACAGCATCGCCGAGCTTGTCTTCATCCGACCGCTCCGACACCACTGCGCTGTTGATTCCGGCGTCGGCCAGTACGTCGGCGAGGTGGTTGACAGTCTTCTGATCAAACGCGAAGACTGCGATGTCAGACGCACGAATTTCCTCGCCGATCCATGTATTGATCTGCGCGACGAGGCCCACGTCCTCGGCATCAGCCTTCTTGAAGTGATGCGTCTCCGGATCCGGTCCACCGAAGACCGACCGGGCGCCGGCGAGTGTGTCGGACGCAAGATCGAGATCGTCTACGTCGTGATCGACCGTCGCGAGGCACCACCGCAGGATCTGCTTCGAGGTTCGGTAGTTGATGGTGAGTCTGCGTGATCGGCCACGGGTTTCGATTCCGTAGCGGGACAGAGGTGCCTGTCGGCCGTAGATGCGCTGATGCGCATCGCCCACGATGAAGAGGTCGTCGGTGGCAGGAGCGATAAGCGCGCGCAGCAACTTCCAATGCGCCGGATGCAGATCCTGCGCCTCGTCGACGACCGCATGTCGGTAACCGAATTGTTCCCGCAATGCCGGGTCGGCCGCCAACATCGCGGCCGCTTGCGCTGCGAGCTGCGTGAACGTCATCAGGCCCTGCGAGCGCATCAACCGCTCGAACTGTTCGACGACCTGCCAGACGTCGGCGCGCTGAGGTCGCGTCAATCGCTGGCTCCGGCCGCTACGCGTGACACGAAGATAACCCGCCTCGTCCACGATCGCATTCCCGAGCACGACCTGTGACCACTCATCGGCGAGAAACTCCGGGTCCCACTGGCCAACGGCAACCAGCGCGGCACTGTTCCAGAGCTCCCGCACTTCGTCGCTATCAGCCGTGACGAACTTGACCGAGCTGACGGCGTTGCGGCGAGCGTCCGATGCCGTCACAATGCGTCGGGCCAGCGAATCGATGTTGGCGACGTCGACCCGGTCAACAATCTTGGGCCCGGCCAACTGCTTCAACTGGGACTCGATCGTACGGGCCAGATTCTTGGTGAAGGTCGTGAACAGCACCTTCTGTGCGGACGACTCGGCGTCGAGCCGACGAGCAAGGTGACGCGCCCGGTGGATCGCAGTCACCGTCTTTCCGGTGCCTGCTCCTCCGGTCACGCGGAACGGACCGTTCCATCCCGTGTGCTGGGCGAGCTTGCGCTGCAAAGGATGCAGCCACACGCGCCACTTGGCGAAGTCTCCTTCGAGAACAGCACGTAGTTCTTCCTCGTTCTCACCGTCGTAGGTCGTGAAGCTGAGCCGCGACAGCGGACGCTGCAGAGCCGCCTCGAGGTCGTCGACATCGACCTCGCCCGGATCCTCGATCACCAGGTCAGCCCACACCTCGTCGGGGCTCTTGCCATAGGCGAGGTCGAGCACGGCGTTCCCTTGCGAGGACGGCAGTGCGTCCGCGATTGCCATGAGATCGTCCTCATCCGTGACCTTCATCAGTTGCTCGGCGATCTCGGGAGCGACACCAAATCGCTCGAGGTCCTTCTGCTTGACCTTCGCAGGCATGATCGGTTTTGCGGACGCTAGGACTGCCGGGGTATTGCGGGCCTTGTCGACCGCCTCCTCCAGCGCGATGGCGTCGAACAACTCCGCGGCGCCGGTCTTGGCGTTGACCTGAAGGGTGAGCTTTGAGGCGTAGTCGTACGCGGCATCGTGCTTCTTGACCGCCACGAGATACAGGATTGCGGTGCCATCATCCTCACCTGCAACCACGAGCACCGCACGGTAATGGTCGGTTACGCGTGCCGTGCGCACCCGGTTGTTCTGCGCCAGCTTCGGGATCTTGTAGTCGAGACCGGGCGCCTCGGGGTCTCGCTGGATCTTCATGATGAAGTCCACGACGCGCTGCTTGACGCTGCCCTCGAGTCGATCGTACGAGCTGTCGAACAAGTCGTGCATCCGCACTTCGGCCTTCACTGCGTACTCCCCTTCACCGCATCCTCGATCTCGCGTGCAAGAGTATCCGGCTCGAACGCCCCCTCCGCGGAAGCTACCGTCCACCCGTTCTTCTCGAGCCACTCGTCACGGTCTGCGTCGCAGTCGACGACGACCGCGACCTTCGTGTCGGGCCAAGCCAGCTCAACCTGCCACACGGACTCATCAGGTCCGACCTCGGAGCCCGCCTCGGGTACGTCCACGCCTTCCTGAGCCATGATCCCGATGAGCTGGGCGAGAACTGGGTCGGTGTAGTCGCGCACAAGCGACCACTCAGGGCTCAACTCGATCGCCGTATCCGACATCTTGCCGGGCACCGATCCCGCCAACGGGATCATCGCGCCCGCGAACGGATCTTCCGAACGCCGGGTCCAGATCTCGACCATGCGCATCGGCAGTTCGTGCCCGAACCGGGGCCGCGTGACGAATTGGAGAACATTCGACCACCGCAGCCAGTCGCGCCAACGCGCGACGTGCGCCGGGCCTCCGACCTCCGATGCACGATCGTCGAGCACGCACAGCACGCCGAGGGTCGACACGTGATCGTTCGGGTCCGCGACGATCACGAGCGGCAACCCACTCAGACCAACACGGGGGACCACCATCACCGACCCCGCCGGATCGGATGCGGGCGTCTCGCCCGTCAAGAAGGAACTCAGGCCGGTCACGAGCGCACTGGGCGCGAGCATGATCGGTGCCTCGGATCCGTGCTTGCCCGCGTTGACGATGGCAAGCACGGTTCCGTCGGCACCCCCGCCCCAAACCTCAGAGTCGGGATCGGCCAGATACTCGATGAGAAAATCGATCGGGTTGCCCCACATCGCTTTCAATCGCTGGTCGTCGATTCCGATACTCGCCGTGTTCTGCATTTGCTGGTGGAGCAACGGAGGCACCGCGGCCTTCAGCGATTTCGACACGAACGCCTGCACGTCGTCCCAGGCGATCGACCACACCCGTCGACCGTCGCGGCGCAGTGCGTCCCGCTTCCGCGCGTCGTCGGCGGTGTTGTTGTGTTGGATGCTCGCATGGTACTTCTCGCCGTCGAGGTAGACCGCCACATCGCATCCCTGCGCATCACTTCGGGTGAACAGGAAGTCGGGCTGTGTGGTGATCGAGCCGGCCTTGAGGTCAACCAGGGGACGCATACGCCAGCGCCGCGGGTCGCCGTTCGCGTTCGCGAGCCGGAGGTCCAGTTCCTGTCCGTTCGACCCGACGGCGGTCTCCACGGACCACCCGTCCCGGCTCGCTACGCGTTCCTTGAGCGCTTCCCGGAACTGCAGCTCGAGTTCGCTCAGTTGGACTTTCGCGATATCGACGGTGCTTACGGTCGGGATGATTTCCACCTCCCAATCGCCAAGGAACTCGTCGAGCATTTTGAGCGCGGATTCGCGGGAGGCGTAGGGCATTTCACGGGAGGACATGACGCCGTAGAGGCATCGGTGGCAGGCCGCGCGCCCCTCGAGCCGGCATGGGCACGTCGCGAGTACGTCGCGGGCGAGGGCGAGGATGCCTCGAAGTCGTTCGGGCTGACCGAACCGATCGAGATATCCAGTGCCGCCGGGCACGGTGTCGTGAAGCACCAGGAACCGGCGCACCGATCCTGTGCCATCGCTCATGCTGGACGCGACGACGGCGAGGTGCTGCGGGTCGCCCCCGAAATCGCGACGCAGCCCGAGCAGCAACGCACCCTTGAACGACGTCATCGTCGTCTCGAAGTGGAGTAGCGACACCGGCAGCAACAGGCGGACGGCTTGGGTGCGCAGTTCGTGGGAGAGCAGCAGGCGTTCCCACGTCTCGGCGGTCCCGCGGCGGGTGGCGCAGAAGCCTCGGTGCCTGGTGCGGTCCTTCTCTGTCGGCCGTGACGCGACCACGCCGCAGTGCGAGCACGTGGTGAACCCGGCAGCGGTCACCGTCTCCCCCGCGATCATCGTCTCGCCGCCCGGGGTGTCGCCGAGCCCGACGTTGAGCGATCGGATGACCGCGGAGCGCGCGTACTCCGCCCCGAACACCGTCGCCTTCAGCTTCCATGCGTCGACGATGTCGGCGGGGTCGATGTCGACGCCGGTGACCTTCGTGAAGAAGGTTCGGGTGCGGTCGTCGGCGTCGTCGTCGATGAGTACGTCGTCGAGCCGGTGCACCGCCGAAACCTTCTGCAGCGGAAGTACCTTGTGGACGGCCCCGGAGTCGGTGACCGCCCCGCTGTGGCAGCGCGGACAAGACGCGAGCGACGCTTCGGCATTGGTGGTTCCCCACCCGCAGGACGGGCACAACCGGGTGCGGGACCACAGTGGTTGGGACAGCGGGCCGACGTCGACGGCGTCGACCTGGACTCGTTTGCCGTTGGCGTAGAAGTAGGCGCCCGGGGCCAATTCGGTGAGCGCGCTGCTGCTGCTGCGCTCGTACGTCAGGTCGAGTGCCTGTGGTTCTGGCGACTGGCCGCCCTCGTTCGCGGTCCACCACAGGTGCACGTCCAGGGTGGTTGCGTCGTCGAGGAGATTGTAATTGGGAAGCAGGCCCACGCCGCTCAACCCGGTCAGGGTTTCCTGGCGGCCGCGCTCTCGCAGTTGGTCACCGAGCGCCCGTGACTCCCCCATGCAGCGCTTGCGGTCGTCCTTCTGCTGGTCGTCGAGGTGACCGTGCTTGTCTAGTTCGGCGACAGTCTGGGCGAGTTCGTTGAGTCGCTTCCGGATCTCGTCGGTCTCGGACTGCCACGTCAACGCCACGCGTGCGGCTTCTTCTCGCAGCCTGGTTGACGCGAACCCACGCACTGCCTGCTGCGCCTCGGCAACAAGGTTGTTCCCGAACAGCGAGAGGAACTCAGTGCTCAGCGCGGCCGCGTCGGCGGTGACCGCGTCCACCACGGATCGGAGCCAAGCCCCGTCCTCCATGCCCCCGCCGAGTGCTGCAGCAAGCTTGGACGGCATCACCGGGAGCGTGCCGAGCCTGCCCGCAGCGAGGCGGTCGAGTGCGAAGGCTAAGAACTGCCGCTGTAGTAACTCGGTGGCGTTGAGGTAGGCGCCGGGCGGCAGCACCTCACCGGCCAGCAGGTGGGTCGGCTGCGCGAAGTAGTAGAGGTCCCGCGGTGAGCTGGGTACAGCGGCGAGGACAAACGCGTTGCCGGTGGAGCGGCCGGCGCGGCCGATCCGCTGAAGGTAGTTCGCGGCGGACCGCGGCAACGACGCAAGCGCGACGGTGCTCAGATCACCGATGTCGATACCGAGTTCGAGGGTGGGTGTGCAGGCGAGGATGTTCGGATCGACGGGTGATCCACCCATCTTGAAACGTGCCTCGAGTTCTTCCCGCTCCTCACGGTCGAGCAGGCCGGTGTGCTCCTCGCTGACGATGCGTCGGATGCGACCGGATCGGTACATGGTCCGGTAGAAATTCGTCGGCTCGATCTCGACCGACGCCAAGGTGCCAGGGCAGCGCATTCGCGGGCAGGGCGCTCCGTCCCAGAGGGCGGCGCGGTTCGAAGCGGCGGGTTGCACGTGGTGGCACACCGGACACTGCAGCCGTTCGATGCCGTTGGGATCCAGAATGATGTGGTCTGCGGTGAGCCCGTAGATCTTGGATCCCTTTTCGCCGCTGCGGCGTTCGAGCGGACCGCCGTCACCCGCGAGGACGTCGACGACGTCGACGAGGAGGGCACGAGCCTCGGGCGCGGTGACGCCGAGGCACCTGCGGGTCCAATCGGTAAGCCGCGACTCGCCGCGCGGACCCAACGCGATGAAGTCGGTGTCGCCTGCCGAGCCGGTGGTGAGGAAGCCAGGGGCTGGTCGACCGGCGGGGAACTTCGGCATGCCCTCGGCGCTCCCGCCCCAGATGGACCACCGCTTGCCCTCGTCGCGGATGTACCGCGCGAGCCATCGATGGTGAATGCCACCCGTCGTACGCAACTGTTCGAGCAGTCCGAGGATCCAGATGTCGTAGCGCGGGCCGGCGTACGCGTCAATATCGATCGCGAGCTGCGTCGCCCGCTCGTCCGGCACGTCGAGGCTCAGCTGCTCGGCTGGACTTCGGCTCAGGGTAAGGCTGAGTTGCGGCAGGTTCTGGTGGATCTCGCGGGCGAGGGACGCGAAGTGATCCAGATCGACATCGACATCGACGGCGACCGCCCCGGTCAGTTCCAGCGTGCGGCCCATCCGGGCGCTCAGCCCGGTTTCAAGATGGGCCTGGAATGCGATGCGCACGTCGAGTAGGTCGCGCAGCCATCGGTCGGAGTCATGGTCGAGCCAGGCGCCTTCGGCACCGGTGCGTCGTACGAAGTCGGGCGGGGTGATCGAGTACAACTGCGCAACGGGAGTGTCGGAGAACAGCCGTTCCGACGCCGTCTGGAGCGTGGTGCGTTCGCCGCGGGCGGCCGCGAGCAGTGCCGAGCGAAAGTTGAACTGGAAAGCACGTCCCTCGATGAACGCGGCGCGGTGGGCCGCGTCCTGCACGGAATCGGTGAACACGAGGGTCTTCTTCTCGTTGTCCGCAAGGAGTGGGGAGCCGAATTCACTGGTGAGGCCGACACTGAGAAGGGTGGCGACGCTGGATCCGAGGAAGCGGATCGCGTTGCGCGCACCGCACGCCGGACACGTCTGCTCGACAGCCGCGTCCTCATCCACGGTGCAGTGCACCGCGATGGTGTTCTCGCTCGGCGTGGAGCCAATCTCGAGGGTGTCCACGTCGATGAAGCTGACACCCTGGTCGGCGGCGTCGGCCAGGAGCAACGCGCGGGTCTTGTGTCGCGTAGCGGGGCGTACGCTGTCGCGCCAGATCGTCTGCGGCTCGTGTGCGAAAGAGTCCCCGAGTTCGGTGTTGGAGGTCATCCATCCCGAGTGCCCACACACCCGGCAATGCACAGCGGGGAGGTAGGTTCCGTCAGCGGGTGGGCCGTCGTGCCACCAGTCGAAGCTCGGCTCTTGAGACACCTGACGCAGCATTCTGGTCAACTCCCGCACCCATAGCTGCACCTGCACGTTGAGGAGAGGACGGAACGAGCCGTGATCGTCACGGATGCGAGCAAGTGACAGTAGCGCGAGGAACTTCAGGAGCGCCTGCTGCACCTCGACGGGTCGTGCGGCGTTGTGTACTCCCCAAGGCAGAACGCCGGCCTGGGTGATGCGGGTTACGGCATCTGGCGGGGTAAGGGGTTCATCACTCAAAGCGTCTATCACGGCTCGAGTGAGAAAGTGGGTGCGCAGTGCATCACCGATCGCGATGGGGTCCGCGTAGTCGACAGGCGCGGCGTGCGCGCCCTGTTCGACGGCGGGTTCGAGAACGGCGCGCGCCAGAGGTTCCCACGATCCCTCCACAGCTGCATCGGGCATCGGCGCCTCGAGGATGACCTCAACCGCCGGAATGTCGAGGCTGAAATCGACATGAGGGACCACGTCGACGGCGGTCAGAGACGTTTCCGTGACGAGCGATTCGGGCGGGAACTCGGTTCCGAAGATGGTCTCGGCAAACCCACGCAGCTCATTCGAGTGGCTTCCCCCACCGAGCGTCGCGGAGGTCGCGACAGGGGTGACACGACCAAGCGGACGCCCCGTCTCCGCGACGCCGAGACGTGCGCCGAGTCGACGGATGAGCATGGCGACGTCGGTGCCCTGCGCGCCGTCGTAGGTGTGGAACTCGTCGAGCACGAGGTACTGCAGCGTGGAGGCAGCGTTGTCCCACAAAGGATTGTCGCCCACCCGCAGAAGGAGCAGGTCGAGCATCTTGTAATTGGTGAGCAGGATGTCGGGCGGGTTCTTACGCAGCTCGTCGCGGTTGTCGACGAGCTGGTTGCGCGTGGGGGTGCGCCGCCGGCCTGTACCACCGATGTAGACGCCAGCGGTGACATCGCTCAGCTGCGGATCGTCGTGTAGGTAATTCGCGAGACGACGCGCCTGGTCGGTGACAAGCGCATTCATCGGATACAGGATGATCGCTTTGATCCCCTGCTCGCCGCGCGCGGTGGCCCTCCGCGCGTGGTCGAGGAGCGGGACGAGAAACGACTCGGTCTTACCCGAGCCCGTTCCCGTGGTCACGATCGTCGGCTGCGCCGCGTCGTCCCGGGTGGAGAGCCGCTCGAATGCAGTTGCCTGGTGCTGAAAGGGGCGGAACCCCTTGGGCATCCATTCCAGCGGCGACGTCCACTTGGCTGGCACTTGCTGGTATGGCGTGCGCACCTTCAGGTAGGGGCCGCGGAAGATCCCAGTCTCCGGGTGCCGCAGGAACTCGCTGAGGGCCGATCCTGCGTTCGGATCAGCGAGAGCGAAGGTGGTGGACAGATACTCGGTGATCGAGTCCTTCGTTTCCTCTGCGAGCAGGGACGGGAACGTCGGCGCTACAGTGTCACCCATTCAGACCGAGCCTCCGCTCGAAATCGGCATACGCCGTCCGCATCTCGGCCTCGCGGTCAGGCTTGTAGAACCACGGCTTGTCGTGGCTCTCGTCAGGCGGGAACGGCGTATATCGGTCGAGCAGATCGCCGCAGTCCTCGCCTTCGAGGTATGCCTGCAGGAGCTTGTAGTCGTCCTTCTGTTGCTTGACGCCCTGAGCGTGGTGATCCTTGGCGATCTTCCGTCCGTTCACATCGAAGTACATCTCATATTCGTATTTGCGGAGCACCGGGAACTGCGCCCGGAACATCACCGCCAGGTGATCGGCGGTGAGGCCCAGCATCAAGGCTGCGAGCGCGTCAATTTCGACCAGGGCCGCGCGACGTTCGAACTCTGTTCGCAGCGGGGTGGCCATCGTCCAGCGCTGCTCTGCGACACCGAGATCGGAGGACGCGTCGAACGCCGGGGTCCAAGTGTCAGTGGCAAAAGCCTCCTGATGCAAGCCCTCCCACAGCGGGGCGTAGTCGCGGGTAAGGCAGTTCAGCCGGAGAGTGCGGAGAAGAAGGTACGGCCACGCCGGGTGGTCGATCGGCGCGGGGAATCGGTCGATCAGCTCGGCATGCACGTGGCTCATGCCACTGACCTTGACCAGGTAGTCGAACGGCAGCGATGCCCACAGCCCCGCGACCAGCGCGGTGTTTCTCGAATCCCCGGCTCGGACCGAGAGGTTCGAGCCGGTATGGACGGGCGCTGCGCACGTCGATACCGTGCACGTGTGCACGGTATGGACGTGCGCTGCACCAGGCGGGATCAGCGCCGCATGCAATGATCGCTCCAGCGCAGGCTGGGTCATACTCCGCCATGCGATACGCCAATAATCCGTCGCTGGCCGGTCACCCCACTGCGGGATCGCCGCATCGTAGCTCCCGCGCTCACAAGCACGCTGATAGTTGGTGCGTGGGATTACCCATTCCACAAGCTCAGAGAGATTCCACGTACTATAGTCGCCCTTGCTCTTGCACTGCTCATTTGGCTCCTTCGCGAACGGAGTTGCCACGGTGAAGTGTGGGCCCTGGTATACAACGTCTTCCCAGCCGCTTGGATATTCAGTTCGCCACTCGATGAAACCGTCTTCTTTGGCGATCTTTTCATTCCAGATGCTCGACCACCTGTACCCCACATCAGCCAGCCGCAACGACTGATGCGCGAATGTCGACAAGATCCCGATATGTTCGCGAGTCAATGGTCGAACAAGACGAGCATGCCTTGCAGGAGTTGCAGGAGGATCAAACAGTAGAGCCCAGTCTCCGAGTACCACGTCGTCGATTGTCGTGATCCGGGATGCATGTGGACGCAGATCCCATCCTCCCCAGGGATACTGAGAGCCTGGGACTTCGCCCGCGGGTTCTCCCGCCGCAAGCGAGCTGTCGATCACCGCTGGGTCTACTAGCCCGAAAGAATTTAGGAAGTTGACTACCCGGGGTGCGCCGTAGATCGATACGCCGAAGTATGTAACCTGTGCAATCTCATTAAACAAAAGAAGATGGTTCGAGAACTGCCAATGCCGCCGAAGCCGGGGGTATGCTGCGGCTCTCAGGTGCCCAGCCTTTGGATCCGTAAAGTGAGTCTCTGGATGAATCAGGCCAGCAACCCCTCGGCCTCCTGAGGACCGCCAAACACGCTCAATAAAGTTCGTGTAGAGATTTGTCCGCACGCCCCGAAGCACAGGATGCTCTACCGCTGACCCCAGGTGGGTAGCGGTGCCGCTCCACGACACCAGGTCACCAATGTATCTCGACAACGCCGACTTGTCGTCGAGCACCTGAGTGCGCCTGGCCTTGAAGGTTCGGTCAGGAATTCGTTCCTCCAGACCAAAATATGGGTCGGAATCTGCGAGCATGGTGGTTTCCAGCCAGTCTGGCCGCACCCACGGTGGGTTACCGACCTGCAGGTCGAATCCGCCGCGCTGGAAGATCTGCGCGAAGTCGAGTTCCCAGTGAAAAAAGCCTTGTTCTTCGGCGATTCCCCGCGCGGTTCCGAGCCACTGATGCTTCGACGCCAGCTTCCACACCGGCCTCATGCCGTAGAAGTCGCGCTCGAGGTCGTCCATCTCCGCTAGCTGACCAAAACTGTCGACCGCCTCGTGGAACATGGTCTGGCTACCATCGCCGTTGCGCACTCCGTCGAAGCCGAGCAGCTCTTCGAAGGTCGCAATCCACTCGTCAAGGCTGGGAGGTATGGGATGGTTTTCCTTCTGATCAGCGGGGTCCTTCCCCGGTCCAGTCAGGGGCCAGAACCACATCGCGCACCACGCATCCATTGCGAGCCGCAACCGCATGTACGGGCCCTCCGGATCCAAGAGGTCAGACTCGACCTGTTCACGCGTGACAGCGGTTTCGACAATTGGAAGCGCTGCGCCCCACATCGATCTGACGAGACACCTCTCGTTCGCTGATCGCGAGACGACGCAACGTCAGCTCCCACAAGCGCTCAACGCGGCGGGACAGGGCGCGCAGCCGGTCGAGCTGCTTCTTGTCCGGCTTCTTGGTCACCTCCTTGCGCCACTTCTTAAGCGCTTCAACCGCTTCCGGCATCAGCTCCTTGGCCTGCTTCGCATCGGCGGCGGCGGCCCATCCGCTGGCGGGCAACAGGAAGTGGTGGATTTCGCCGTCACCGATGGGCCCCTCCGACAGCGGCCGGTCGACGGGCGGGGTCGTGAGCCAGCTCTTCTTTGCCTTGCCGAGCGAAGTGAAGTCGTAGGTGGCGCGGCGGGCACCGATCAGTGAGTTGCCGCGGCGCAGGTGCAGACCGAACCACGGGGCCTGCAATCCACGGTGCATCACGTTGAGCCACAGCGACACCTCCGCCAGCTCCACGGCGGTGGCGTTGAGGTCCACACCGTAAGCGCGGTGCAAGGCCAGGTAGGCCTTCACCTTCTGCAGTTCGGTGGTGTACTGCTCGGGCTCGATCCGCTCGCCCAGCTCGTTCTGCCGCCGTACCAGGTACTCGGCGGCGAGCTGGTTGATCGCCTCGTTGAGGAACGCGCCGCTTCCGAGCGCCGGCTCACAGATCCGGTACTCGAGAATCTGCGCCGCGGTGGTCTCGGCAGTAATCAGCTCGGCAAGTGCGTGCTTGACGACGGTCTTGGTCAGCACCTCGGGTGTGTAGTAGGAGGCGCTGCGCTGCCGGTCGCGGCCTGAGAGCCGGAACACAAAGCTGCCCTTGGCATGCCGGACGATGTCCTTGCGCCCCGTCAGCCGGTCCTCGCGCCACACGATATCCTCGGCGGCGTAATCACCGGACTTGGTGGAGGGTACAAGCCACGAGCCCTTGTCGGCGTTGCCGTCTTTCGCGACTTCGACCATGTCATCATCAGCGATCAGACCGGAGTACGACATCAACCCTTCGTAGACGGCGCCGAGCTGGTTAATGCCGAGCTGGGCGTAGGAGATGTAGCCGCGCTGCTTGTTCTTGTTCTTCGACGGCTTCGACAGGAGCAGCAGGGTGAGCACCTCCTGCAGCACCCGATTGCTGATTTTGACGTCGTCGATCAACGGGGTGCGTTTGGGATCGAACAGGTCCGAGCGCATCGCCTCGAACACCAGCCCGTCACTGTCCTCGGTGCCAGCGCCGTGACCGTCGTTGACGAGCCGAAACAACAGGTCCAGTGACTCGTGCAGGTGATGGCCGTCGGCCGAGCGTCCGGTCAGGGGGACTTGGCTGATCTCGCGGAGCCGGTCCAGGCCGTACCCGGACCCGTACTCGGGCACACCGACGGGAAGGATGCCCAGCTCTGGACGAGCTTCCGCGAAGAGTAGGAACAGGATTCGGTACAGGAACCTCAGCGACTGGATCGTCAGGTCCTTTGGGAGTTCCGGGATCCCCTCGACAGGAAGGCCTGCCGCGCGACGCTGCGCGAGCACCTCGTTGGCGATCTTCTCGATCGAGATGCGCAGGCCCTCGCGGAGATCCTCGCTGACGCCGACGGCGTGCTTCTCGGAGTCCTCGGTAAAGGCATCGAGGGTCGCCTTACCGTCGTCGTTGGGCAGCAGCACGTCCGCGGACCAGAGTCCGGCGTGGTGAGCGAGCTCGCCAGCGGCCTTCTCGTCGCGCCGGTCCAACGCGGTCGCGACGTCGAAGGCGATGTAGCGGCCCTCAGACCACCGGGCGGCGTCGGTGAGCAGCACCGTGCCGCCGGCGATCACGAGCAGGTACCTCGGTGCGTGGTCACTGACGAACAGCTGGGTGATCGCTTTCGACACCGACGCAAGCTCTTCGGTCTTCTCGCTGGTGATCGTCAACTGCAGCGGGTGCAGCAACTCGGCGTCATCGGCGAACAGGGAGTCGGCGTCGGTCGCTGGCACCGCCTGCAGGATGTGCAGTGCGTCCGCGTCGGCCGCGCCCGGGAATCGCGCGATCAGCGGAACGGCGACCGGCGTCTCCCCCTGGAAAGTCTCCAGGACAGTCTCGTCCGGCTCGAAACCAACCGCCCGCAGCAGACTCGCGTGCGTCTCGGTCACCACCGTCGTGTAGTCGGGATGCGTCGGAGCGGGAAGCTCGCCAAGCGCCCGGAGGTAGCTGCCGCTGACCCCGGCCAGCCCCTTGATTGGCGTGGCCTTTTCCTGTTCCGCGCGTTCCTTCCATACCTTCCCCAGATCCTTCAATTTGCTGGGGAAGACCTCCGCGAGCCAGTGTTCCGACAGGTAGTCGTTGACATTGGAGATGGAGTCGAACATGGCTCAGCTACCTGCTTTCGGCACGATCACGGCGACGACGCGAACGAAGGGGTCGCCGCTGGCGGCGAGGGCATCGATGAGAGCCGTCGACTGGTCGACGGTCGCCTCGATATCCAGTCTCGAGCCGGTGCGGCGGCTATCGGTGACAATGTCGAGAGCGGTCTGCTCCCAACCCTTCAGCCCGCTGCGGTAGTCGTCGATGCGGCGGAGGAGATCGGCTTCGAAGTCGTCGCGCCGGTCGCGGATGTGTTCGGCGGCGGCGTCCACCGCCGCACCCACCCGGTACTGCAGTGCATCAAAGTCGACGTCGGCGAACCCGGCATTCGACGCGCCCTCCCGAATACCTGCTTGGTCGAGGGTCTCGTCGAAGTCCCCGACCTCGGGGTGGTCGGGAAGACCCCGTACCGCACCCCAGTGCGAGATCGCGGGCTGGCCGAGCGAGTTGGACCACACGGCCTGGGTGAGGAACACCGGCTCGTCCACGTTTCCGGACAAGACAGGAATCTCGTTGCGCCCGAACCGCGAGATCGATCGGTCGGCTGCCCAGTCGAGTACGGGATGGATGGGGGCCAGGAAGTGCACGTCCGGCCACGCACTGTCCGTCGACTTCCGCGCACGTTCCAGACGTTGCTCAGAGAACTCGTTGCTCCCGGACAGCCGGAGCCGATCCGCGATCTTCTGCTCGTCAAGGTACTCGGAAGGCAGGTCGCGGAACCGCGGAACCAGATCGGCCGGCGGGTTGAACGCGATCATGTCCTTGTCGTCGTCGCGTGTCACATCCAGTGCGTGACCACCGGGTTCGGCAGCAACGTCCTTGAGTGCGTCGGTGAGGTAGTTGTCGTCGTCCTTGAACAGCGACCGCCGCGGCACCTCCTCCGGCGTCGGGTCCCCCTCGTGACCGCCACCGGTGGCCATCAGGCCGGCGAAAGGATTCAGGGCCGCCGGTGTGGCTTCCGGGACCACCGCGTCCAGATCCTTGCCGTCGCGGATGGCCTTCATCACCGTCTGCTCTTCGATCTCCGCGTCGCGCACATTGAGTAGAACGCCTGCGTCACCGAGAGCCTGGTTGGCTTCGTACTCCTTCTGCAGCAGCTTGGTGACCACCCGCAGATCGCTCGGCACGTCGTCGGCGTCGCTGGTAAGCGCCAGGGCGGCGATCTGCGGTTCGTGCATCTGTCCATACCGGTCGATGCGACCGTTGCGCTGCTGGATCCGGATGAACGACCACGGCAGGTCGTAGTGGACCAACTGGTGGCATTCCTTGTGCAGGTTGAGACCCTCCGAGGCCATGTCGGAGGCCAGCAGGATGCGGATGTCCGAGCCGGCCTGGCCGAAGCTCTCGACGACGGCCTGCACCTTCTCGTCGGGAAGGCCGGCGTGCAGCACCTGTACCGCCTTCGCGGGCAGCTTGAGCCGCTTGGCGACCTCAGATTCGAGCCAGGTAAGAGTATCGATGCGCTCGGAGAACACGACAGCGCGAATGGGTGAGCCCTTGCCGACTCCGACCTCCGTGAGGTGGTCGATCAGCTTCACCAGCTTGGACGGTGCCTTCGCGTCGGCCTCCTCCGTCAGCTCGTCGAGCCGCAGCAGTGCCTTGGCCTCCGGGGATGTCGTGGAGTCGAGGGTCTTGAGGCGGCGTCCGACGCTCGCGCGCAACGCCTTCGGCGAGGACAGGAAGGCCTTGAACAGGGTCCACGGGAACAGCTGCCGTCCCTGCCCCGTCACCACCGAGCCGCCGTCCGGGTGCAGCCAGGTGTCCTCGAGCTCCCGCAGAACCGCGATCTCTGCGGCGTTGGGTACGACCTCGACGATCCTCGGAGTCCGCCGCTGCTTCCACTTGTGCGCAACGTCGAGCTTGACATCGGGAGAGTTGCGGTGCCGCCGGACGTAGAGGTGCTCGATGTCCTTGGCGGTGTACTCGGTTCGGTCGGCGATGGCGGTGGGGTCGAGCAGGTTCACCAGCTCCGCGAACGACTCCTGCTTGCCGTTGTGCGGTGTCGCACTCGCCAGAATCAGCGCATCCGTCTGTACAGCAAGCAACTTCGCAAGTTCATTGTTCTGGGTTCCGCGGTTGATCAGGTTGTGGCACTCATCGATGACGACGGCGTCCCACTTGTGGTTCTTCAGATGGTGCTTGTACTTCGCCGGGTTCTTGAGCGTGTCGATCGAGACGATCACCCGCTTGTAGTAGCTGAACGGGTTCCGGGAACTCGGCAAGGTCTGCTTGACCTTCTGGATGCCACCCGAGTCCAACCTCACGAGGGGGATCGCGAACCTCGTCCACAGTTCGTGCTGGAACTGCTCGAGGACCGCGCGGGGCGTGACCACGAGGATGCGCTCGCCCCGGCCGCGCCGAATCAGCTCCGACAACAGGATGCCGATCTCCAAGGTCTTACCGAGACCCACGGCGTCACCGATGAGGATCCGCGGACGGAGGTTCTGCAACGCCTGCGCTGCGGGACGGAGCTGATAGTCCATCCTGTCGAGGAGGCCCCGGTGGCCGACCGCAATGCGCGTCTCGCCGGCCGGGACCGGGCTGCTGCGACGCACCGATTCGAGCCACAGCCGTGAGCGCCGGAAGCCCTCCGATTCGTCGAGCACAAGCTTGCCGTCACGCGGATCGAGACGGTCGATCGTGTCGAGGGAATCGAAGAAGACCGCATCCTGGTCGCGGACAAGCTCGCCGATTCCGGTCACCTCGACGCGCGTGCCGTCACGCTCGGTGGTCCGCACCGACCGGACGAGCCACTCCTCGTCACGGACCACAACGCGCTCACCAGCGGCGATGTCTGCCACTCAGGACTCCTTCGAACAATTAACGATCGGGGTCAGATTAGTCCCCGAGAGGGCGGCATCGTGATATGACCACCAGTAATGCACCGGCCGCCGGGGCAGGGAGATTGTTGACCCCTCGCCCCGGCCGCCGGTCGGATCAGCCGTGGGAGATGAATCCGCTGAACAGGCCCTCGGACTCGCGCCCCTCCTCGGGAGTGCCGAACAACAGTGCGCGGTCAAGGAAGGTGTTGCTCAGCTCGCACGACGTTTCCGGAACCAACACGCACGCGTGGCAGGCGGCCAGGTTCAACGCATCGGTACCGGACGCCGTCGATTCGATGCAGACAGGGTCGGACGAACACCATGACAGTCTGGTCAGCCCCTCACGCAAGACGCCGGCGAAACTGTCGGGTGCGGCCTGCGATGCCACGCCGCCGAGGCTCCCCGCGGAGTCCGAGCTCGCCGTGTAGACGAGAATGCCGGCCATGTCGTCATCGACGTAGAGGCGCTCCCGTAGCGACGCCGCCGGGTAGCCGGCGTCCAAGGACAGCTGGTCGATCAGGACGTGCGCGAGTGTGTGAACGGCGACCTCCACGATGTCGACACGGGGAGCCTCAGGGCGACCGAACTCCGCCGCCCGGCGTCCGGCAGCCGTCTGGAGTGCTTGCTGTCGATCCTGCGCGAAGGGCTTCGCGGCCCATTCCGCCAGCTTGGCACGATCCAGTGCGATGAAGACGCCTTCACCGATCACCTCGATCGCCGGCAACCAATGCGTCCGCTGGCGCGACAGATCGCACAGCGCCTCGGACCCGGGCTCCGTCACACCGTCGAGGCGCGAGAACCCGTACAGCGCGCGGACCTCGCGCAGTCGAGTCACTTTCCGAACGTCCGTCACTAGATCGGGCAGAGACGGGTTCAGCTGCATCGGCAGGCACACGAAGTCTGCTTCGATTCCGATGTCCTCCCGCCCCGTTATCAGGGCATTGAACTCGTCGCGACGCAATGCGTCCTCACTGATGTCGTCGTCTGCCTCGGCCCCGCGTCGGCGTTCGATTTCCGCGGCGATGTCCGCGGTCGAGTATTTATCATTGGACAGCTTCGCGACTTTCTCGAGCACCTTCGGTGGAACCGGATCGAGATCCTCGAGCAGGATCCAGTGCTTGTCGACCAGTTTCGCCAGCGCTTCCGAGTACGGGGGAATGGAGATCGCCGACCGCACCGCCGGAAACCACACGTTCGACGCACCACGCTGCAGCACCCGCGGAGTCTCGGCGCAGTCCTGCTTCGCTTCTGCACCCAGCCACGGCCGCGCACCGCTGCAGGTACCGAACTCGGCGAGTGCCTTCGGTCCGAAGGTTCCATCCAAGTTCTTCGGAGCGACTCCGCAACTGCATTTGAGGACGAGGTCCGCAAGCGAGGACGTGCGTCCGAGGGACACCATCTTCATCTCATGCGTGGTTCCCTCGCCCCAAGCCGCGCCTTTATGGAGCCATCTGAAGTACGGGAACTCGTCGATGTGGCCCTTCGAGCAGGCAGTGATGAGACGGAACGGCGTCAGCAACGGCTTGTCCTTGCATTGAGCACATTTTGCGACGTTCCAGTCCTTCGCCAGGTCGTACAACGACCCGATGCGGCGGCACTTGGGATTGGGACAGACTTGGGTCAACGGAAACCGGATCACCGGGACGTCACGCGCCGTGCCTGCCGGCGGCGACTTCAGCTCGGCGACTCGGAGGGACCGAGCCAGTCGGGGTTCGCTCACCGGCTGTGCCCGGTTCTCGTTCCACTCGTCCAACCCAACGATCATGAAGCTGGTCGTTTCGGACGGAAACAGGCCACCGATTCCGTACGTACTGAGAAGTTGACCCCTGCGGGCCTTCGCTCCGGTCGTCATTACTTCCTCTTCATCGCAATCTGGTATAGGCCGCTTTCAGCATCCACTTCGCGCATGCTGCGCGTCGTCGGCCAGGGGACTTCTTCCAGTGAGTAGTCAATGTGGTCGTTCGTCAAAGCGTCAGAAGGATCTACCAGCAGTGCCGCTTCGAGATTCCGGACGTTCTGATATCGCATGTTCGGTTTCGCATCACCGGCCTCGACCCACACGTCGAGGAGTTGATCAACCTGGCTCAATGTGTCCTTGAGCTCACGCTCGCTTTCCTCGTCGCCCGGCTTATCTGAGTCCATGAGCACCGCTCGGGCCCGCCTCGCAATGAGATCAGCGATTTTGCGCAGGTCATCCCAGTGATTCTCAGCGAGGTACGCGGCCGTGTCCGGGGCGAGCTCCGGCACAAGCAACCGCGCCAACGAGACCAACACCCCATGGAGTCCGCGGTCCCGAGCCCTCGCCGCGAACGGCGTTGCGCTGGTGGCCTCAACGGCCCGGTACAGCGCCTGGTGGTACGGAACGAAGCTCTCGTAGTGTGACCGGTCCCGCGAGCGTGCCGCGTTGAAGATGGTGACCACGAGGCCCGGGAACTTGCGTCCGACACGGCTGGTCGCCTGGATGTACTCCGAACTCGACTGCGGCTGCCCCATCACCGTCATCAGCCCCAGACGGTCGATGTCGACACCGACGGAGATCATGTTGGTCGCCAACACGACATCATCCGGGTCACCGTCCGCAAGCGTCGCCTCGATCTGCTTGAGACGCAGGGGAATTTCCGACGAGGCAACACGGCTGGTCAACTCGTTTGCCGGTTTCAGTTCCCGCCCCTCGGTGTCCTTCCTGTTCGCCACCACCCGTAGTCGCTCGCGGACGTCGCCCTCCACCTGGAGGTTCGCACTGCCGAGAACGCGGAGGCTGTTGAAATAGCCGAGTAACGTCCAGTATGGATCCCGCGTCGCATCGTCTCCGTCGATGTCTTGGGCCGCCTGCAACAGGGCGGAGTACACGCGCACCATCAGAGTCGCGTGGCTGGAACCCGGTGACATCACGCCGACGTACTCGCGGGTTCCGTGCGTCTCCCGCGGAGCGGGCTCAGCAAAAAACGACTCGTCCGGGTTGATCCCCGGCGGCGGGAACTGTGCTGCCCGACGCGCGAAGACGGACCGGATCTGTTTCTCCGCCCGCCGGATCGTAGCGGTCGATGCGATAGCTTTCGGCTGGCCACGGTCGTCCGACTCCGCGAGGGGATCGGTCGAGCATGCCGCGTCGACCGCTGTCTCGTACAGGCCGACCATCGAGCCCAGGGGACCGGAAATGAGATGCAGCTCGTCCTGGATGATCAGGCTGGGCGGGTACCCGACACCGTCGCGGGCAAAGAGCTTGCCGACGTCTTCCTTCCACGCCATCGCAGCGAATTTGTCGACCGTTCCGAGGATCAGCTCTGGACGCTCGCGGTAGATATCCTCGTCGACAACGTGCACCGGCAGTCCGCTTGCGAAGTCACAGCCCACGGTCCCACATGCGATCTGGAGGTGTCGTTCCGGCAGCTTGACTATGGAGTAGTTGTTGTGGTCCATCAGATTTCCGCACCACGGACACTGGGTGAGCTGTACCGGATTCTTCTCCTGCAGCTCACGTCCGGAAGCGAGGTCACTGAGCGATCGTCGCGCCTCGGTCAGCGTGTTGGGGGTGCCGCCGCCACCGACCCAAAGCCCGATCGAGAACGGCAGATCACCGATGTCCGGGTTGGCCTTACGCACCGTTTCCAAGGAACACATCAGCATGGTGGCACGCTCGAACTGCTGAATGGTGAGAAGCCGCAGGGTATAACGCATTATGACGGCCACACCTCGTGCGTCGCGGTCCCCGAGTCTACGGTGCAAGATGGAAAACGCAACGAGCCCCAGGTAGGCCTCCGTCTTGCCACCGCCGGTGGGGAACCACAACAGGTCCGCGATCTTCCGGTCCGGATGGTGCCGGTCGGCCAATCCTGGAAGGTTCAGAAGGATATATGCGATCTGGAACGGGTACCACCTGTCCTCAGCACCGTCTCCGACTCTTCCTTTGGCTCCCTTACGGACCCAGTCCTGTCGTGCACGCTGCAATTGCATCGCTTCGTTCGACAAACGGAAGGCTCTCATGCTGGTCGGGTCATCACATAGCAGATCGATACCTGCCTCGATACGATCCGCCGCTTTACCTGCTGCGATTACGTGACGGCTTGCGATACCGAGCAACTCGGCCGGCACATCGGAGCCTCCCGATGAGAGATTTCCGTCGAGCGTCTTGATCCATTCCCGGTAACGACTTACGAGTCCGCGGAGACTCGCAATGGCTTCCTCGTCGGAAGCCGTTGCCAGGAATGACATCCGGAGATCCACGGAGTCGTCGAGAAGGCCAGGTCTCGCTCGCGATACCTCATAGGTTGGCAGGAACGTCGTCTCGACGCGGTCCACAGCCTCCCCAACCGTTGCGGTATCCCACTTCACGGCGCACCCATGGCCGATCGCGAAGGTCCGCTTGTTGCGGTAGAGCAACGCGGAGCTGTCGAGATCCTCGTCGTGGCCGAGGTTCACATAGCTGGTGCGGTCGACGATTGCCGGCACCGCTGTCGAGATGGCTAGACCTACTTGGAACCACGCCTTGCCGTCGCGTAGCTCTCCCTTTGTAGCTCGATTCGTGTTGCGCAGCGCCACCGAGACCGTGGAGATACCGTCACGCGGAGGCCTCACGTACACGTACAGCTGAAGTCCCTCGACGATATCGCTCTTCGGACCTACCACACCCGGTTCATCGATGGGCACCGAAATCGGCTCGAGCTCCAGTGGGGACCGTTGCCAATCGTCCGATCGCTTCTTCTTCGCTTGCGGGTCTTCACCTTCCACCGGCACTGCGGAGTAGGCCGCGCCCTTGATAGCGATCGTGATGTGAGAGGCATCCGCAAGCCGGGCCGAGAACGTCAATCCGACCGACGAGGGGTAACGCATCATGGCCTGCGCAACAGGACTGTCTTCGGTTGCCTCCCCGTCAGAGTCTGCGCCGTCCGGTTCGGGGGTTTCCTGGCGCCGATCGTCGGCGGGCCACAGTGCGCCCACGATGTACCGGTCGAGCGGCGCCTCCGAGATGATCTCGTGCTCACCGCCACCTGGACCGATAACGTCGCACACGAGTTCGTCGACCATTTCCGTCCTGAACCGGTACTTCTCGTCCAGGGACGTACCTGCAGCACTCACGAAATCTCCTCCATGTTCGACCAATCAGGTTGTGCCAGACCTATGACTCGCGGCGCAAGCCATAGCCCGGAAAAGCTGACATCAAGTTCCCTGGAACGCCGCGGGTCCCCGGCAACGGTTTCGACCGATACGAGCGACAGCCCGGACAATGTCGCCGGCCAGGAGCCACCCTTCATGGTGAATGCCTTGACGAGGGACTCGTTGAACTCCTGACTCGTACGTCCGACGACGCGTCCGTCCTCCGTTTGCAGGATGTACGAAGGTAAGTCGGCTGTGGACTGTGCCGGATCCAGGGTCGCCTCCACAGACATTCCGACGAGATCCTGAGAAACGAGGTTCGCTTGGACGATGGTTGCATCATTCGCAATCGAGACTGGGACATCAACTTCGACGTCCGTGTACTGGAACTCCACTGCCCTGGTGCGCTTCTTTGTCGACTTCCATTTGTTGACGCGCTCCTGGATTCGCCCAGGCAACCATTTCATCTCCTGGTACATCGCGTACGTCCTCGGCAACTCACACAAATAGATCGAGTCTCGCGCTCGACTGAGTGCCACGTACCGTTCTCGGATACCAGCCCACAACTCTTCACCCGCCCATGCGTACGGGCGATCGACGAGGAATACTCGATCGAACTCGAGCCCCTTGGCTTTGTGCACCGTGGAGACGATCACGTTGCTCGAATCAGGCTCGGTCAGGGTCAACGGAATGGCACCCGACTTGATCAAAGTCCGGATCCGCGCCACGTTGAGGGCATCGATCCGACGCGCATTGCCTTCCGCAGTTTTGAGAAGGTACCAGCCATCTTCTCCCTGGTCCTCGCCCAGGATTCGTTCCAGAGACGCTTCGACCTCTGACCTTCGAACCACTGTGCCGTCCAACGAACCTAGGGCCTGCGCAACCCAGCGTGCTGCGCCGAAGTCCTGCGACTGCCGTCGCACCGCGTGTCTGACACCGTGCTCGTTCAGGTACTTCGAGACCCGAAGGACCTCTCCGTTTGTCGCACAGAGCACGGCAGTGGTGCCGCTCTCGACGGATAACATGTCCACCCATTCGTCGATCTCTCCCAAGGGCAGCAAGCTCGCTTCGAATTCGTCCAGCGCGGCTTCAGCTTCGCCTGGATCCGACATGTCGCGGAGCCGGTGCCCCAGCTCGACGACTCGCCTAGGGTCAGTCCCACGCGCCCGGTAGTTTTCCCCGAGTCCGACGCTTCGGACACCGAACTCGTTCTCGAGCGCCTCGAAGACCTGCTGTGAGGACGTCTTGCTCTTCGACTTACCCAGCTGGAAGTCGTAGATGCCTTGGAGCGGATCACCGAGGGCCGTCACACCAACCTCGGGATCGAGCCTGCGCAGAAGCGCCAAGACGAAGTCTGCGCGGTCGCCGACGAGATCTTGCACCTCGTCCATTACGACGTGCCGGAGATCCTCGACCTGGAACGGTACCTCCTCGGACTCATTGAGCAGCATGGTGGCCCGACGAATCCGAGCTTCGTAGGAACCGATCGGCTCGACGTCCGCATCGAGCAAGATCCTTCCCGCGAACGAATCGAATGTGCGCACGTTTGCGGCCGCAACGTCGCGGTTTTCCAGACGCCTAGTCACCGCCGATACGGCGGCACGAGAGAAACTCAGTACCAAGACCTCCGTGGATGCAGAGAGCTGCTCCTCGTCGACCAGAAAGCCGATCCGCGCAGCAACAACTTCGGTCTTACCCTGACCGGCCCCCGCGATCACCAGCAACCGATCGTCGATCGGAGCCTCGACGACAGCTCGCTGCTGTTCGTTCAGCTCGATTGTGCCCTGCATTCCCGTCACTTCCTGTTCCACAAGTGGTCGAAATGATGGAACGCGAGTCGCGTTCCGAAGGCATCAATGTTGTCCCGCACGTTGACGATCAACACTTCCTCAGAACCACCGTTCTTTGGACCTCGCAGCCCGCGTCCGATCATCTGCTGGTACCGGTTGGGGCTGAACGTCGGACGAGTTACGTACACGGCACCAACTTTGGGAGCGTCGAAGCCCTGGGACAACACGTTGTAATTGGTCAGAACTCTGATTTCGCCGTCTCGGAAGCGCCGGACAAGTCGACGGCGCTCAGGGGCCGGGGTATACCCAGCGATCGATGCTGCCGGCACCCCACTGTGTGCCAATACAGCGGCCAACAGTTCGGCGTGCTGCACCGACGCCGTAAAAACCAGTGCGGTCATGTCCGCCGGTAATGATTCCAGTGAGTCCAGAATCGCCCTGTTGCGATCGTTATCCATCGCAACCTCATTGAGGTCGATCCTATAGTCGTCGAAATGCATAGCCGCAGCATCAGGGTCCTTACGCACCTTTGCCGGGGTCAGAGTCATGCCCTCGAGTTCGATATGACGTACTCGCGCGAGGATCCCCATGTCTTGGAGCTCCTCATGAGGGTCCTTTTCGAACACACCTCGGGTCAGAAGGTTGGAGTCGTACCGGTTGATCAGACCCTTCGTCTGATCCTCGTTGTGTCCGCGATATGGACTTGCGGAGAGCCCGATCAACGTCCGGTCGCGTTGATTGGTCCCACGTTTGAGCCACTTGAACAGCTCGGTGTACGTCTTGGTGATGGACGTGTGTGCTTCATCGACGAGGACCACTTCTGCATCCGTAAGCCACTCATGGTTGCCCTTGCGACTGAGCGACAAGAGTTTCGCGTCGGTTGCGACAACGAGATGTGCGCCGTCCTCCGCGGGAGTTGCATCATTTGCTCCCCACAAGCGACTGATCGTCAGTCTCGACCCCGGTTCCGCGATCGCGGACCATGTATACGACCAGGTCTCGACGGCCTGCTCACACAGTTCATCCGACTGCGCAATCCAAATCACAGTAGGTTCCGACTCCGACGCCTTCAGGTGTCGAATGATCGCCTCGACCGCAACACGAGTCTTTCCGGATCCAGTCGGGAGCGACACAATTCCTCGATTGAGCCCCTCTGGCCCAAGCACTTTCAAGAGGTTTTGAACAACTTTTTCCTGGTAGTCGTGGAGCGACGGAAGTCCGACCGGCCCAATGACCTGGAAGCGTGGCGGTGGCGCTGCCGCACGACTTCCTGCAAATTCAGCGGGCAAGCCGAGATCCTGTACCGCTGCTGAAGCATGCACGCCTCCGGTCAATCGAGGCAGGACAATTCCGTTCTCCTCGATTGCAGGAGCAATCCTTGTGAGAAGCCCTGCGCCCTTCGACGCCTTCGCCATGGCCGCGATGTCGGTATCCGACATCGTCCGACCGGTGCGGCGTTCGGCAAGAGCTTTTGCTCCGGCTGGAATTTCCTTTTCGAGTGCTTCTACACCGGCCAAGAGCACGAGCTTGCGATTCTCGTCCTTCTCCGCCCGGACCTGCTGGCGAAGTCTCTTCGCCTCTCCTCGAACTCCGATGTCCAGGACCTTCTTACGATCACTTTCGGTGAGTCCGAAATTGAACTCACGCGACAGCTTCGCCAGCAAGTCGTCGTCGGACAATCTGTCGAGGTGATACAACGTCGCTTCGCCATCACGCAGCAGGGCGTGGTCGGTGATCTTCGTGCCGGGGGTTGCCTCGGCACGCACCTCGACGGACACGTCGGAACACGGGATCAGCTCGATCGCCGGCAATCGTGGAACAAACGCACGGAGTCCGGGAAACCGATCTGCAATCAGTACAGGCTCGCCGGACGCAGCGGCAAGGATGGTACGGCTGATGATTCCTTGCGAATCGGACAGTCCCCAGCTCGTGATCAGCGCATTCTTCGCCGCAGCGTCGGTGGCGAGAATCGCCGCGTACCCACTGTCGACCAACGCCCCGTAGTCGCTGAGGTTGTCCGTGGCGTATGCCTCGGTGGGAGCGGTGAGGGTCGCGCGCGCGTGCGTCACTCCGATTTCGTCGGGTGCCGGAGCTCCGACCTTCGCAGCAGCCGAGTAGAGGCGATTGAGTGCGTCCTGATCAAGATGAATCCAGGGTGCCAGAAGGATCTGTTTCCAGTCGCGGGCGGTGACTGCCTCGCGCAACTCCAGAGCTCGAGCTTGCTCCGGAGTGACCCTGGCGACGGGCATAACATCGTCTGGCACGCCAGGGATACTCGCGAACGCCTCGCTTACGGGTTTGACGCCCAGCGGCGTCTCCAGTCGGCCGTGACGGATCATCCACCACACCCCCGGGTTGGTGAAATACATCGAGGGAGCCCCGCTGTTGCCCGTAATCTCGATGCTCCACCGCCTCGTCGACATGCGCAGCACATGCTTCGTGAGTGCACTGCGGCCCTGATCGCTCAGGCGACCCACGATGTCGAGCCCGCGAACAGTCCCCCCTCGCACGATCTTGACCCTCGACGCAGGGATCTTGAACCCAAGTTCCTTGGCCTGTCTGATTGCCTCCGAACGCGCAGTTTCTTCCCACTGCCGAAACCATTCCTCTTCAGCGCCTGGATGTTCCAACTCGGGCTCGGAGAGCGCCCCCAGGTGTCGCAGGAGCGTCATGTCCTTCGCATGGAAGGTCGTGTCCACTGCTACCCCGGCGTCGCGACTCCCGTCCTCCGGAACAACCACCCCGGGAAGTAGCACGTCGTCGAGCATTTCGATGCGGCGCGCAATAGTCCGCACCGGGACCCGGCCACGACCGAATCCTGTCTCCAACAACTTTCCGACCTCGACCACCGGAAGTCCGCGTGTCAGGTCCCACAACGACTCGACGAGACGACCGGTGATCTCGACCTTCGCCATCTGGTCGATCAGCGCTCTCAGACGGCCTTTTTGGTCTAGGCGGCCGATACCGAGACCTTCGAGAGTTTTTCTCACGTCCAGATCTGCGATGACCGCTGGATGGACAAATCGATTGTCTACTTCTGCGTCGGTATCGGGTAGAAATACGGTGCCCGGTCGTGGTGGCACCAGTTTCTCACCCGCTGTAAGAATGAAAGCGCCCTTGCGCATTTCGACCATGTGGTCGGATGCGAACCTATCGATATCGGATGCGAGCCGAATCGCTTCCTGTGCACCCGGCAGTCCCGCTGTTGCCAGATCATGTAACCATTCCCCCACACTTTGCGAGCTCTCACCGGCAAGCCTGACCAGGCGCGCCGCAGTCGCTACGCGAGCCTCGGTGCGCCAAACTGAAGGGTGAACCCAATTTCGGGGTGTGTTGGAGACGGACGCCCAACGCGTGAGCCACGGCTCGTACTCAAACAGGAATGCAGGCTGCCACTTCACGTTCCCCGGAAGGGTCATTCGACCGTCCATGTCGGGAAGACACGGTGCCGCCGCAACCGCTTCCATGATTCGATCGTTGATCCACGCATCAGCCCACGAACGGATCTCCTTTCCACGCGCGGGCAGGATGTCCATCACCGAGCCTGGGTCCGAATTATCAACGACGTCAGCCAGATTCGACGAAACCAGCGCAGGAAGGACACTGAGAATCTCTTCGTTGTAATGCCCTTTCAAGATGTCGTGTCGGTCTTCATTCGTCTTGAAGGGCGCGTTGATAATCCCGGTCAAGGATGTTGTCGAGGTCGTCGGGAAGTAGGACCAGAAGGTGCCCACCTTCGTACGTCCCTTCTCGGGGACTGCCCACGTGAGCTCGATACTGCCGCGCCCGGTGATTTCCCCCGCATCCTTCCTCGCGGCGGCACTCGGCTGATGCGTGGCGCGGTAGACGTTCCATACCGCGACCTGGTCGGACGATTGCAGGACTACTCGGCTTCCTTGTCGAATAGCTTGCCATTCTCGCCGCTCACGATCACGAACATTGTCTAGAACAAGTTGGTCGACGTGCTCACTGAAGAGAAGAAACTCTGGCGGGAAATTTGCCAACGCTCCAGAAAGCCAGTCGGAGCCGTCCAACAACGGGAGCCGGACAACGGTCGTCGCCCATACCATCAGCTCCGCGAGAACCGGATCGGTCGCGGCAGCCACTATCGGATCGAAAACGGTTGCCGTACGAAGCACAGGTGTGCGGTCTGCAGTCGGAACAACTTCTCGGATCAGCGACGCACTAGCCTTCCGGTCGAACCGGATCGACACGTCCCGGCTGATGATCTCAGGCGCGTCGGAGATGCCGAGGACGGATTTGAACCCCAGACCGTAGCGGCCGATCTCCTCGTCTCGCTTCCTCGACAAATGCGAGGCCATCAAAGTCTCGATTCCATTCCGCGTCAGAGGATCACCCTCGTTCGCGCAGTACAACGTGTCGTCGGTTAGGACCAGCACGATCCGCCCACGCCGTCCGACCAACGCATCCGCCGCGTTCTGGACGAGTTCGTGGAGTTGCTTGCGTCCGTACCCTCCCTCGACGTTGGAAATCTCGATCCCGGCGTCCTGTTCAACCAGGTTCGGCTTTGCCCGATAAGCGGCCAAGCATTGCTCGGTCTGCTCTCGTACGTGCTCTGCCATCGACCCCGCAACACCACTCCACTGCGCATTCATCCCTGCCCCATTCATCGACCACATGTTTGCCACCCCCGGCCGAAGCCGTCTGCGGAATGTCGTCAAACGAGCGCCTTTCGTTACGGGACATAACGGGCACTCGACGCCGAGCCGCACAACATTGCCAGAAAATGCCGACATGTCAAGAGCTTGGCACGCAGGATGCACCCAGCTGAGAACCGTGGCCTACTGGGCTCGTGTCCACGACCTGCGGATCATGCGTGGAGGGCAGTTTTCGAATCGATAGGCTGTTATCACATATCGACCTGCGCACGGTGCCTCGTGAATTCGGATCCGATCCACTTAGCGTTCACCGTCGCTGCGAAGAACTCCTCGTTGACGCGATCCGACATTCCGAGAGCAGCGGCCAAGATGTGGACGGCAAGCCGCGGCGGAATCGCGTTACCGATCTGCTGCGCGATCGCGTTGCCTGCCCAGGGATAGTCCCTGGGGAAAGTCTGCAACCGGCCTGCTTCTTGCGGACTGAACCGTCGGTCTCCGCTTGTCGTCACAACTCGATTCCGGGATACTTTGCCGGTAACGGTTGCCGCCGGTTCGTTGGACGTGCGCCTACCTCGCGCCTTCGGGTCGCCACCTGTTCCGTAGTTGGAGATTACTTCGAAGGGCTTCTTGGTGTCGAGTGCATCAGCCATCGTCCGCCAAGGAAGCAAGTGCACTTCACCCTCACAACGCTTTACACCTTTTCGGTAGCGTCGGTGAGTCGGTTCGGGGAGCACAGGATTGCAATCGCGGCGTGCAATAAGAATCGCACGGCGCCGAGTCTGTGGTACGCCGTACTGTTCCGTACAAAGGACACCGAACGCGGACTGGTATCCCACCGTCGCGAGTGCCTCTGCATACGCCTCCCACACCGGGAGGACTGCCGGTACCTGCTCCAGGATTATCGCTTCGTAGGGGCGGCCCGCTTGGTCAGCTTCCAGTGCCCATCGAAGCGGCTCGAGGACCAGACCTGTACGGTCGTCGTCGAGATCTTCGAGACTCGGTCGGACATCCTCACCCGCCGCCATTCGCTTCACGAAGGCCAACACCTGGTCAAGAGCCCGCCTGCCGGCACCCGAACCGGCCACCGTATAGGTCTGACACGGCGGCCCACCAGCAAGAACGTTGCACCCACTGAAGTCCGAGTCCGATGGGCCATAGTCACGGACATCACCGCGCTTTGTATCGAGGAGCGCACCGTCGCGCGTCGCGCAGGCATCGAGATCCCATTCCAGACCGATCACCGGAACACCCAGCCAGTGCGCGGCCACGTCGAGCCCGCCGGGCCCGGCGAACAAATCGACGATCCTGATTTGCCCAGGTAGACGGGGCAACGCGGCGGAACTCATGGGAGAGATTCTATCGGGCTGCCGCCGCCCGAAACGACAGACCCACCGTGGCCAGTGAAGGTCAAGCGCTGTAGGCACGCGTGGAGCGGCAGGGCGGCCACGCCCTCCCGATTCAAGAGCTGCCCAGGCGCACCATGTTGTCCATCCACGTATTGAACCGTTCGGTGTGCGCGGTCTAGGCAAGGCTGGCTCGGTCGTCGAGGAATCCGCGGATGAGACTGCGATCTTGACGGAAAGACTGAAGCGGTCCTTGACATGCATGCGTGTCCATGGTGCGAACTGGCGCGTTTCGTGCCAATGACGAGCTCGGACAAGACCCGGGTAGGTGCGGACCCGATCCTCGGCCGAGGATAGTTCTCCCTCGAACTGACAACTACCCCACTCGTGCATCAAGCGGCACCGGCCTCGGGTCCGAAGAATCCGGTCTCAGTATGTTTTCTCTCGACACAGCTAGGCGCTCCTACAATCGGGAGCGACGTGAGAGCCGGCGGGCTCTGCTCGTCGGGGCTATTCACGCAAACCTTTTTGCCTTGACCCGCTCCAGCGCAGCGTCGGTCCCCAACTCGCTTCGATATCCCGGATTCTCGAGATAGAACCGCAACAGCGAGTAGAGAAGCACCGGATCGATCGGGTGCATGTGACAATGCACTTCGATCATCGGTGTGATGGGCAGCCCGTCCCACCCGAGACCTCGGGGCACCGTCGCACGTCGCTCCCACTGTGCTGCTGGGTGCCCGAGAAGCACAACCGCCCAGTTTCCGAGTACTACGGGCCTGACGGTGAGGATGGAATGCCAGTCCAACGTCGATTCCAGACTCCAGCCTCGCTGGTGGATCACGTTCGGCGTCAGTACAAGTCGTCCACGGCGAATTCTTCCGATCAGCATCATGGGAAGAAAGAAGCCCACAACACATCCGAACACGCTCAACAAGATGACGAGCACTATCGTTCCTCCACCACCGCCGTGACGAAAAATGTCCGCTGCAGCCGACAGACAGAGTCCAGCCCCCGCGATGAAAAATGTCGTCACCACTGCGAATACGATCCGCGAATGTTCGATGACAGTCGCCGACACGCCGTTCCACTCCATGGTTCGAATCGAGCGCACCCGATTCCTGCGGGCGTTCGCCACGACGGGCATCAGGATCGCGCTCAGGAGAAAAACACTGAACAAGACTCCGTATTTCGCAATGTAAGGATCACCGATCACGAGTCCACCTGCCGCAATGAGTAGCGCAGGAACGGAAAACGCCGACATGACGATCACCGAGAGCACCAGGCGTCGAGTCCATCTTCGCGCCGACCATTCGATCGGTCGTGAGAGCTGATCAGAAGAGTGCATCCCAGATACCTTCCACAACATCGCCCACGGCCGATCCGGCCTCGGCGACCGCGTCGACACCGGCTGAAACAGCACCTCCCACATCTCCGATCCCGTTGGAGTACACAGCGTCTACCGAACCTGACGTGAAGAGACCCGCTGCTGATCCCGCGGCTGCACCGGCAATCGCCCCCGCCGTTGTCCCCAGGATCGGCACAACCGACCCCGAAATGGCACCGATACCCGCGCCCGCTGCCAACGAGGCGCCGAATCCCGCAGCCCCGGAAACAACCGCCTGGCCAACCGGTTTGTCCGTGGCAAGGACGTCGTATGCCACGCCTGCAACCGCCAAAGCTCCGCCGAGCTTGATCCCACTCGTTCGCGCCAGGCCGTCAGACCTGACAGCCGCGGCTGCCGCGTCGTCGGCACGATGGGCGAAAGCCCTCCCGAGATCGAAGTCTCGGTAGATCACCGAGGCTGGTGTACCGGGTACTCCCGCTCGCGCCAGGTCGACGTACTTCTGCGCTTCTCCGGCCAAGAACGCTGCGTTCTTCCTCAATGCGGCCGCGTTCACAACAGCGAGTGCACCGGATATGCCGTTCACCGAGTTGGCTGCAAAGAAGAACCATTTGCCTGTAATTTCCGCCCCAACGTTGCGGGTCGATTCCAGCGCGATCATCCAGACAGATCTCGCGGCTCTCACTGCGGCGTCGGCGATCTCGAAGGCTGCGGTCAGCTCGTCATGTCGACGTCGTGCCGACACAGCGGCGTCGTGGGCCGAAACAACGCTCGGCGACGCGTCCTCCGGCGGTACGCCGGGAACGGACGGCGGGGTTCCCGGTGGATGAATCAGCCCGCCTTCCACCGCCAATCCGGATTCCCGTGCCGCGTCGCGTGCGCGCTCGAGATCCGACTGGGCGGATCGCAGTTGGCCGGCCAGGTCGTCGATGTGCCGCCCGCAGTCGGCGATCGCCTCAGCGAAGCGCTCCGCGGTCTGTGCGTCAGCAGTGATGAGCTTCCTGAAGTCTTCACTTGCCGCGCCTTCCCATCCACCGTCCGCCAGGCGTCGGGCTGCATACATCGCATCGACCGCCCTGTCCACTTCGGCCCCGAGTTTCTCGTTGAGCCATCGACTCACGGTACGAATGGATTCGGGGTCACCGGGCAGGCGGGTATCGAGCGGCTGACTCATTCGGTCCACGCTCGGGTCAGGTCGGAGGCGAGATCGTGATCCCCGTTGCGATACGCGGTGTTTATTTCTGCGACGACAACGCTGGTTTTCGCGAGAGCAGCCACCAACTCGCCCCCGTTCTCGAGCAGCAGCGCCGCGATCCCCAGTACGAGCGCCGTCGCGTCCCCTGCATCGACCGACAACGGAACGGTCTCGCCGACTTCCCCGACAGTCCTACTGGCAGCGCCGCATGTCGCCGTGATCTCCTCGAGTGCAGTGTGATCGACGTAAAGGCTCACTCCCCCGGCACCTGTCCCTCCGGCGTGACAACATCCAGCAGCAGCAGGTCGAACGGGTCAGCGCGGTGAAGAGCCTCCAAGGCAACCGACGGGAGTGCAACCCACGGTTTGAGGTCCCCGCAACACCTCTGGAACCTGTCGAAGGCGGAGTAGGCCAGAAGCGCCGTCCGGCCATCTTTTGTGCGTCTCAACTCGATCACTGCGTCCGCCGGATCGGTCACTCTCTCGATGCACGGCAGATAAACGATCGGCGGTATTTCTCGCGCAGCACTGGTCACATTTCCCCCTAGGTCCGATCACCGATCCCCACCGGTGTTCCCCACCCGGATTCCGGCGCCAAGGGTAACGCATTGCGACGTGCAACAAGTGAGCGTGATCTTCGAGGGACCGTAGTCGCGCGTGGGGCACCCGGGTGTCAGGCATCTGCCGATATCGTTGTCGATCATTCGAACAGGGGACAGTCAGAAGACCCGCAATCCCCTAGAGTCACCTTTCTGAACTGTGCCTGCCACAATCACACTGCTTCGGCGTCGGATACCAACCTTCGCTCTCGCCGCGTTTGGTGCCTTACGCACTTTCACCGCCAATACCACCCCGTGGTTGATTTTTCGATTGATTTGGATGGCACACCGAGCCAACCCGCACGAAGGAAAGTACATGGTCCTACCCCTGATACCTGCCGCACTGATCGCGATCGGTGCCGTGACCGGTGGCGGCGGTGTTGCTCTCGGTGGCAAGGGCATTGCCGACCGGAAGAAGGCCTCGGGCCAGTTGCGTACGGCCGTAGAGCGCTACACGAAGCGGCGCGATGCCATCGAGGAACGCATAGGCAAGACGAATGCCGAACTCGAAGCGCTGGGCGACCTGCAGCAACAATCACTGGTGGACGTCGTGTTGCGAATGGCAGAGTTCCTTCGCCGCCACGAAAAGCAGGTCCGAGACAACGAGAAACTACTGGCCGACGGCCTTCACGCAGGCATCTCCTATTTCGACGGGCCGTGTGGACTCGAACTCAATCTCGGCGGGTGGATCAGCGGAGCGATGGGAGCGGCGGCGACCGGAGTCGGAACCGCGTCTGCAGTCTCGGCCGCGGCCACCAGCTTTGGGGTTGCCAGCACGGGGGCTGCCATTTCAGGCCTGTCAGGAGCGGCCGCGCAGAGCGCCGCGATGGCTTGGCTCGGCGGAGGCGCATTATCGGTGGGTGGAGGTGGAGTCGCGCTCGGGGCAACCGCGCTCAATGTCGTCACCCTCGGTCCCGCACTACTCATCAGCGGTTTCGTCATCAAGGGTCAGGGCGAGAAGGCACTCACCGAGGCCGCCGAACTCCGAACAAAGATCGACATCGCGAATGCCGAACTCGGCACCACAGATGCGCTTTTGACGGGTATCGACCAGCGGATCGATGAGCTCCGCGACCTCCTCCGCACATTGACCACCAAAGCCGTCGCGGCACTGGACCTTCTCGACTCGGAGGGTTTCGACCCACGCGTCCACGCATCCCGTTTCCAGAAGGCGATGGCACTCACCGTGGCCGTCCGGGATGTCGCTGCGACTCCCGTCCTCGACGAAGAGGGCGAACTGAACGAGGACAGCGCGAAAATGGCCGTACGGTACCGCCCCATGACCCGAGGAGCCGGCAGTGGCGCCGAAGAAGCCTGATCAGAAAATCTACGAAGGCGACGTGTTGGGCCCCGTGAGACGCGCGATCTCTGCCGCCGACGGATTCACCGCGCTATCCCAGTTGGTCACAGCTGCACAGGAGTGCATCGAGATCCACGCCGTCGAACAAACGAAGCGCGCGAGACTCCACACCTACGCAGCCGCGGAGGTCCAGCGCATCAAGTCCGCCGAGTCGATTGTCAAGGGATACTTCGAGCAGGCGTTCGCGGAGCGACGAGCGACGTTCGACGCTTTGTTCACCCGGCTAGACCAGGCACTCGAGCAAGACAACGCGCAAGCGATCAGTGACGTGCTGCGGGGAATCGTCGACATTGCCAAAGCATCTCCCCTCGCGGATCTGGGCGACCTCGGTCAGATCCGCGCCGCACTCGACGACCCAGACCAGGTATGGGAGCTCTGAAGTTCGGCACATGAACAACGATCCGATTCCCGCACCGGTAGATATCGGCGCACTCTCCGCCAACATGCGTGTCACGGCCGATGCGCTCGATGTCAGCGGTCATGTAATTCCCCAGGTTGAGGGGTCGGCCCGTCACGTAATTCCTCACCCGGCCGTCACGTAATTCCCCACTCTTGGGGCGTGTCGGCCGGGGTGTGGGTGCTGCTGCAGGTTCGCTTCCTCCCAAGGTCCACCGAGGACCTGGGAAGGGGCCCGACGGTGGCAAGGAGAACGTGGACGATGACCGATCTGATGGAGTTGTTCCGGCATTGGCATACCGGCCGCTCCCAGGTGCAGATCTCGACAGCCCTGGGACTCGACCGCAAAACCATCCGCAAGTACTTGGCCCCGGCGCTGGCGGCGGGGCTGACCCCCGGCGACGGCCACAAGTTCGACGAGAACCTGTGGCGCGAGTTGATCGCGGCCTGGTTCCCCGAAGTGGTGGACCCGACGCCGCGGGCGGTGACCTGGCCGGCGATCGCCGCCCACCACACCTGGATCGAGGGCCAACTCGACGAGTCGGTGACCGTAGCAACGATCGCCCAACGACTGCGTGACGACCACGGTGTCCCGGTGTCGGAATCAACTGTGCGTCGCTATATTTCGGCGAGATTCGCCGATCGGGTCGCGGCGTCGAAGGCCACGTTTCCTCGCGGGCCGGTCCCGCCGGGCGCTGAGGGGCAGGTCGACTACGGCAAGCTGGGGATGTGGCGCGATCCGGCCACGGATCGTCGGGTGGCGGTGTGGGCGTTCGCGATGATCCTGGCGTGTTCACGGATGCTGTTCGTCCAACCGGTGCTGCGGATGGATCAAACCTCCTGGTGCGCCTCGCATGTGGCCGCATTCGAGTTCTTCGGTGGCGTCCCGACGCGGATGGTGTGCGACAACCTCAAAACCGGGGTGGACCGCCCCGATCTCTACGATCCGCAGATCAACCGGGCCTATGCCGAACTCGCCGACTTCTATCAGGTGCTCATCGATCCGGCCCGGGCCGGAAAACCCAAGGACAAACCACGCATCGAGCGCCCGATGCCCTATATCCGGGACTCGTTCTTCCGGGGCCGCGAATTCACCTCGCTGACGCAGATGCAAGCCGCCGCGCTGACATGGTGCACCGACGTCTACGGCCGGCACCAGCATCGCGGTCTCGGTGGTGCGCACCCGGCGGTGGTGTTCGACGCCGTGGAAAAGCACACCCTGATACCGTTGCCGCCCAGGAGGTTCGAGCCGGTGGTCTACTCCACCGGCAAGCTCGTCCCGGACTGCCACGTCAAGTCCGGCAAAGCGTTGTATTCGGCGCCGTGGCAGCTGATCGGCCGACGATTACTGGTGCGCACCGCCGGGGATGTGGTGCAGATCTTCCACGACGAGCAGGTCGTGGCCACCCATATGCGCCGCCCCTCGGGACGGGCGACGAATTCCGAGCATTATCCGCCGGAGAAGACCGCGTTCACGTTGCAGACGGTGGTGTGGTGCCGGGCCCAGGCCGAGCAGATCGGGCCCGGTGCGGTCGCGATCGTCGACGAGTTGTCGCAGGTCAACGCGATCCATCGACTGCGGTCGATCCAGGGCATCGTCCGGCTGCGGTCGGGCTACGACGATGCCCGAATCGACGCGGCATGCGCCCGGGCCCTCGAGGTCGGTGATCCGCGCTATCGCACCGTCAAGGGCATCCTCGTTGCCGGCACCGAACACGACGGGCAGGATGTCGCCGATGCCGGTGTCACTGCCCCGGCGTTGTTGCGCGGGCCGGCTGCGTTCGACACCGAACGCTCAGCGTGAGACCTGCTGACCGACTATCTGTTTCCCTCTTCAGGAGGATTCTGTCATGACCATTCACGATCCCAGCCTGCGTGCTGCACTGAAAACATTGAAGCTGACCGGCATGCTCGACACTCTCGATGCGCGCCTGGCGCAAACCCGCGATGGGCAACTCGGGCACCTCGAGTTCCTGCAGGTTCTCTGTGAGGACGAGATCGCCCGCCGGGAAACCGCCGCCTTGGCCCGGCGGGTGCGCCGGGCCAAGTTCGAGCAGCAGGCCACCTTCGAGGACTTCGACTTCACCGCCAATCCGAAGCTCCCGGCCGCGATGCTGCGGGATCTTGCTGCTCTGCGATGGCTCGACGCCGGCGAGTCGGTGATCCTCTACGGGCCCGTCGGTGTCGGCAAAACACATGTGGCACAAGCTCTTGGACATTATGTGGCCCGACGCGGTGGGGATGTTCGGTTCGTCAAGTGTTCCCGGATGCTCGCCGATCTGGCCGGTGGGCATGCCGATCGCACCATCGGCCAACGGATGCGCGAATACACCCGGCCGTTGGTGTTGATCATCGACGACTTCGCGATGCGCGAGCACACCACCACCCAGTCCGATGATCTCTACGATTTGGTGTCCGACCGGGCGATTGCCGGCAAGCCGTTGGTTCTGACGAGCAACAGGGCCCCGAAGGATTGGTATCCGTTGTTCCCGAATCCGGTCGTGGCCGAGTCTCTGCTCGATCGGTTGATCAACACCAGCCATCAGATCTTGATGGACGGCCCGTCCTACCGGCCACGCAAACGTCCCGGGAACCGCACCGCGGCCGCGAACCGAACCAATCGGGGCACCGGCCCGGCTACCCTCGACTCAGCACGCCCCGCGCATAGGGAATTCCGTGACGGAAACCCCTGGGGAATTACGCGACGGTCGACAGCTCGAGTCTGCCGAGATGCTTGTCGAGTTCGCCATCCCGAAACTCGAGGCACTCGACCCGAACGAGATTCAGACCATCGACCCCGAGATAGGGACTCTTTCCGACGCCGCAACAGCCGACTTGCTGAGGGCACTCGGGGAGGAACTTTCGGATGCGCTGTGGGCTCTCAGGAAAACTCGGGCACATATGGTGGCCATCGCAACTCAGACCGATCGGATGTACCCGAAGGCACGGTGACGCGGGTGTGCACGTAACAGCACCAGAAGCTGGTCACCAGTGTTGATGCACGGACACCGACGGTTGGCGGTACCTACGATGCTGCGATCCTCCCGCGTCAGAGGAGCATCGCCCACGGCGATAATTGTGCGTCGCCCAGTTAATTCAGGTCCTGGAAACAACCGGCCATTTCGGGACGAAGCGAGCGCTACAGGTTTTGCCGCCAAACGTATGCACTTCAGGGAGGGGACTGCCCCCGGTTTGGTTGACATCTTGACCTGCCCCACGGTTAGGTTTCCAAATCTGGTGATGAGTCGAAGACCTTCCTGAAAGGCTCCGACCATGCCTCGCCCCTATCCTCCCGAGTTCCGCGCCCGCGCCATCGCGCTGGTTCGTTCCGGCAAACAGGTCAAACAGACCGCTTACGAACTGGGCATTAGTGCGGGATGTCTGCACACATGGCTCAAACAGGACCGCATCGATCGCGGGGAGATCCCCGGCAACACCACGGCCGAATCTGCAGAGCTGACCGCGGCCCGCAAGCGAATCCGGGAGCTCGAAATGGAGCTGTCGATCATCCGGCAGGCGTCGAAGTTCCTGGGCGAGGACAAGCCTCACCCAAAAGGGTCCACCCGGTGATCGACCGCCTGGCCGACGCCGGGACCCCTATCGACGTATGTTGCAGAGTGCTCGGAGTCTCCCGTCAGGGCTACTACCGATACAAGAGGCGACCGACGTCGGCGACCGATCTGCGCCGGCAGTGGCTGACCGGATTGATCCGGGAAATCCACGTCGCCTCTCGTGGCACCTACGGTTACCGCCGCATCTACGCCGAACTGACCATGGCAATGGGCGTCTCGTGTAGTTCACGGTTGATCTCGGTGCTGATGACGAGAGCCGGAATCTACGGCCTACCAGGCCCAACACGCATCAAGCGACTACGCGGGGTCGTCACCACCGGCGACCTGGTCAACCGCAAGTTCCATCGACTGCGACCGAACGAGTTGTGGGTCACCGATATCACCGAGCACCCGACGCGGGAGGGAAAGGTGTTCTGCGCCGCCGTCCTGGACGCGTTCAGCAGGCGAATCATCGGGTGGTCGATCGACTCGCGACAGGACTCGACCCTCGTCATCAACGCGCTTGATATGGCCATCCGGAACCGGCGGCCGGAGCCGGGCGGGATCGTGCATGCCGATCACGGAGTCCAGTTCACCTCATGGGCTTTCGGCCACAAGATCCGTGCTGCCGGACTCATGCCATCCTTCGGAAGTGTCGGCGACGGGCTGGACAACGCGATGATGGAATCGTTCTGGTCGTCGATGCAGATCGAGTTGCTCAACCGGAAGAGGTGGAAGACCCGCATCGAGCTCGCGAACGCGATCTTCGACTACATCGAGATCTTCTACAACCGGCAACGCCGGCATTCTCCGCTGGACTATCGCACCCCGATCGAACACGAACTACTCTCCGAGAAGAACCTCATCCCCGCCTGAGACTCATCACCCAAGGTGGAAACCAAGCAGTAGGGCAGGTCAAGTCAACTGAAGTGGGGGCAGTCCCAGGCGATGAAGAAGCTAGACAAGTCCACCAATGACAAGGTGTGGGCATTCATCGAGAAGCTCTCAGCCGACCACACCGCCCCGGGCCTTCACATCGAACCGATCAAGGGTTCGGTCGACCCCCGGGTCCGCACCGGCCGGGTAGACCTGAACTTCCGCGCGATCCTGTTCAAGATCGACGCCAAGCTCGGCGAGGACCCGACCTTCATCTACATGGGAACCTGGCCGCACGACGATGCCATCATGCTCGCCGAGCGCTCGAAACTGCGGGTGAATCCGATCAACGGCGTCCTCGAGGGCATCGACGATGCCCACGTTCCGTCCGCGGCAACGATGCGCTCTGTGCCCGAAGAGGAACAGCCGGAGGCGCTTCTGCGCGAACGGTCGCTGCTGTACGTCGCAGCGAGCCGGGCTCGGGATGCGCTCGTGGTGACGTGGATCGGAAAGAAGTCCGCGCTGCTGGGAAGCGCAACCGAGTAACAAACTGACGACTGCCACCCTCGCGCGAAGCCGGAACGCGTGAGGTGGCGGCGTAGCTCCTCACCCGCGCCCAGCTGCACGACAAGCTCGTTTCAAGATCGATCGAAGGCATGATGCATCCAACGAGGAACGCGGCGCCGACATCGACCAAGAGATGTCGTGGATGCCGTTCGTCACGCTCTGACAGGTCACGCTGGATATGGTGCTCGCAGCCGAGGTACCAGGTGGACTCGGCCACACCTACACCTCCGAAGCGGCGTTCTTCTGGACCGACCTTCTCGAAGTCGAGGACGAGGTGCGGGTCAAAGCAATCCTCGACGCACTGTCCCGGCCGAATGACGACACAATTCACCCCCACAATTAATCCCCGGCTGTATCGTTGACGACATCGTTCTGTCACCCCGTGATACAAGATCGAAATCCCTTGCGAATCGGCACAGGAATGCGAACCGGGATACGCCGAGTCACAGGTACTGGAAACTGCCGATGCGCGGAACTTCCGCGGAAAGGTGTCGCGTATGTGCACCCGAGTCGTGTGGCACGGCCCATCCGGTCAAGTGCTTGTAGGCCGGAACATGGATTACCACCGCGAGACCGCCACCAACCTGTGGGCGTTACCCCGGGGAATGACACGTGACGACGGGGTCGGCGGGCAACTCTCGTGGACGTCGAAGTACGGCAGCGTGGTTGCGGGAGCCTACGACGTGATGACCGTCGACGGCCTCAACGAAGCCGGGTTGGCGGGGCACGTCCTGTGGCTGACCGAGTCGGACTACGGACACCGCGACACCAGCAAACCCGCGCTGAGCGTCGCGGTGTGGATGCAGTACTTCCTCGACAACTTCTCCACCGTCGCCGACGCCGTCGCGTACGTCGAGGAGAACGAACTGCGGGTCGTGCCGCTGGGCGATCCCGCGACCGGCGAGGTGCCGGCGGTTCACCTCGCCCTCGACGATGCGACGGGCGACTCCGCGATCATCGAATACCTCGACGGCAAGCCCACGGTGTGGCACAGCCGCGACTACATAGTCATGACCAACTCACCCACCTACTGCGAGCAGTTGAAACTGCTCGAACGCGTCCAGGGGTTCGGTGGCGACGAACCTCTCCCCGGCACCGATGCGGCACCCGACAGATTCGCCCGCGCGACCCACTACGTCGGTCGACTTCCCGTCCCCGACAGCCAGGTTCAGGCGATCGCGGGAATGTTCAGCGTCATCCGCAACGCCGCACAACCGTTCCGAGTGCCGGATCCTGGGAAACCGTTTGCATCACAGACGCTTTGGCAGACCGTCGCAGATCTGACGGGCAAGCGTTACGTCTTCGAGTCGACGACGCGTCCCAACATCGTGTGGGTGGACCTCGAGGATCTCGACTTCTCGGAAGGCGCGTCGGCAGGCAAGTTGGATCTGCTCGGCGACACCGCCGTCGAAGGTGGTTTGGTGGGCAATGTCAGTGATCGCTTCGAGAATTCGGATCCGCTGACGTTCATCGCCCTACCGTCGTAGACGCCGCACCCTTCGTATACGAAGAATCCCCAAGAGACGATGTCTTCGGGAATCCTTCGCTGAGAGTTGTTGCACATCAATAAATATCAGGCACCTTGTACTTTGCTGAAGAAAGCGGGTGGAAAGACGCACTGTAACATTCCCGTCCGAGAACCTTTGCTACCAAGCTGTTTCAGTAATCGTCCCTCCCGGCGATCGATTGCATATCAACCCGGCCGGGTGTGATTCCGCGACGTTCCAGCTCGCCCCACAGTCCGGTCATTGCCGCAGCCGGGTCGAGGTAATATTCCGACTCCCGGACCCTCCAGAACTTCCACCCACTCCGGTGCAGTTCACGCTCCCGCTCGAGGTCGGCTTGCTGCCGGTCGGGGCTTGTGTGCCACTGCCCGTCATCGCACGCGACCGCGAGCTTGCCTGCCGCTCCGGTCACCACGAGATCGATGAAGTGGCCGTTCACCTCGACCCGCGGGTTCACGTGATAGCCGCGGGCGACGATGTCGAGGAACACTTCCTGCTGGAAGAGACTGTCGAACGCCTCGTGCCGCTCGTCGCGCGTCACGCTGTCCGGCATGGGTGCGGCGGGCAGCGTCGACGTCGACTGCATATGGGAGAGCAGCGAATACCGCAGGTCGGTCCGTCGCAGCGTGTCGAGCGTCCGCGAATGGAACAACCACAGCTGGTCCTGAGCACGCGACGCCGCAACGTTGAACCGCCGCTGGTATTCGGTACGCGTCATCGCCGCGATGTTCTGGTCTGGCGCGACGACCATCGACAGGAACACCACGTTCCGCTCGTCGCCCTGGAAATCGGGGGGCGTGCCGACGCGCAACCTGCGTTCCTCCCACTGGGCCGGGGTGAGCCGGTCCAGCAATTCGTTCTGGATGACGTCGACCTGCGACTGTCCCTGCAGAACGACCACGCCGAACGTCTTGCCGTCATATGCCGGGTCCTGGACACACTGCACGAGGGTGTCGACGAGGGCGTGGGCCTCGACGGGGTTCGCCAACGTGGAGTTCTGTCCCGTGACGGCAGCACTTTCGACGTACGTGGTGCGTAGTGGCGGCAGCCGGTCGGACCCGTACTGCCGCAAGGGAACCAGCGGATCGTCCGCATAGAACTGTTCGCTGGACCACGCGATGATCTCCGGCATCGACCGGAAGTGTTCCCGCAGCCGGATAATGCTTCCGAACCGTGACCGCAGCAAGGAGAACAGACTCGATCGCGGAGTAAAGCTGTCGCGCAGGTAGTTCGGAATATCGGGCAGGTACGAATCGAGACGAGTGAAGACGCCGTCGAGTGCACCCAGCGACACCGCGCTCGGTGCGCACTGCTTGTCGTCGCCGACGACGATCACACGCGGCGCCAGCCACAGCAGGAACAGACTGCTGATGTCGACCTGGCTCGATTCGTCGACGATGACGACGTCGAACGAATTCTGTTCGGGTGGAACCGAAGCGAGCACCTGCTGCAACGGCATCACCCACGCCGGCACCGCTCCCTGCGCGACCTGCATGGCCTCGCGCGCCGCTGCACGATAGCGCTCCGCATACCGCCCGGTTCCTTTACCGATACTCGCGACATGGTCACGGTACGAATGGAGTGCCTGGACCTGTTCGGCAGTCGTGCGGGCGAGACACGCACTCCACGCCTTCTCCTCGACGAGCTGCGTCGTCAGGCGCGTGATGTCCTTCTCGACTGCGTCGAGTTCACGTTCGAACTGCCCGTCGTCGCTACGTTCGTGGAAGCGCCGCACCCAGTCATCTGCACGTCGCCACGCCCACGCATCCTCGATGTGGGCGAGACGAACCGGCCACGCCAAGCTCAACGGATTGTCTCCGAGGGTCTGCGCGAGCGCCGGTGCAGCAGTCGTCAAACGCGCCTGCAGGGCTACGAGTTCCAGCTCCTCGCGTTGTTCACCGACCGCGCGATCCCACGCGTCGAGCGCCGCATTGATCGCGTCGAAGTCCGCTTCGTGGAAGGCTCGTGCTAGCGCGCGTCCTTCGGGCGACGCTCCGCCGGCAGTCTGGCCCCGCACATACATTCCGATGGATTCGAGCCAGTTCTTGCTTGCTTCCGCAGTGCCCGTCGCGGCGATGGCCCGGGCCGACTCCGCGATGGACCGCGCCTGTTCGACGCTCGCGATCCGCGGCGCACCGGGATGGACATCGCGTAAAGCCGATTCGACGTCTCGCACCCGTGCCACGAGACTGTCGATGATGACGCGGTCCCGGTCGATGAAGGCGAGGGTGCCCACAGCACGGCTGCGCGACTCGTCGAGCTCGATGTCGATGCCCAGATCGCGGAGGACGACCCCCGCCACCCGGATCGCTTCGAGCACACGGAGGTGTTCAGCGACGATGCGCACCGTGTGGGCGGTGGTAGCCGCCACGCCGTCGACGGTCGCCGGCTCACCGAGCGCCTCGACCGCAGATTGTTCGTCGCTTCTCAGGAACCGAGCGAAACCACTACGCCACGTCTCCCCGGCCTCCAGCTTGCGGGCGAGTGCGTCGTACGCCTCGAAGGCGAGCGGTCCCGATACCGGCACCTGGACCGAGCTGGCACCGACGATCCGGTCGGCGTCCTGCGCGGCCTGCACGAGTCCTGCGAGCTCGGCGGTCTTTCCCCACAGATGCTGAGCCTTCCCCGACAGGACGTCGTCGGCGACGCGACGAATTCGAGCGTCGAGGCGATCTGCATCCTTCAGAGCGCCCTGCAACTGCTCGCACCGCTCGCGGATGTGGGCGAGTGCCTCGAGGGATGCCCCCTCGAGTATCCGCAGCAATCCCTGCATCTCGTCGTTCGCGGTGCCGCTCGATGCCTGTGAGACGGCCGCGCACGCGTACTGGAGTTCCCTCTGGGTGGGGAGGGACAGCTCCGGGAAGCGCTGGTGCCGGCGTCGCGCACGCTCGACGCTCGACCGCTGATGGAGCGCATGGAGGGTGACGAGCTCGTCGACCGTCAGCGGCGGGGTGTCGGTGAGGAGAGGTGCGGGCAGCCACTCGTATTTGGGTCGTTGTGCGCGGACCCGCCGGACGATCGAGGCAACCGTCCCCTCGTAGCCGGCAGCGACCTCGGCATGGACCGATGCTTCCTCGGCTCGCGCCTGCCGGATCTGTTCCATCAGCGTCGCTCGACGGCCGAGTGCATCGTTCCGTTGCGTGGTGAGTTCGTCGATGCGTTCCTGCGCGCGCCGCGCGTTGAATTGCGCTTTGCGGATGGCGATTTCGCTGACGCTGCGGGTGAGTTCCACAGACCCGCCGTCGACCGGGTCGGTCACCGCCACACACAGGTCCTGGAGTTCGTCCGGAAGCTTGTCCCGGAGTACACGCAGCGCCTGCGCCTTCTCACTGGTGACCAGCACGCGCTGGCCACGCGCCAGCAGCGCGGACACGATGTTGGCGATGGTGTGGGTCTTGCCCGTACCCGGTGGGCCTTCGATCACCACGCCGCTGTCACCCGCGAGCCGGTCGAGGATCTCGCGTTGTTCTTCGTTCGCGGGCAGTGGAAGCAGCGGATCCCCAGTGAAGAGGGACGACGGCGTGCCGATGCGATCGAGCCATGCGACACGGTCTGCCGGCTCGATGGCTTCGACGAGCTGCGCCAGACCTAGTGGCACCGGGTTCGCTTCGTCGGCGGCGGCCTCGGTCATGCGGTTGTAGTACTCGATGAGTGCGTGGGCACCGCGTTTGCGCAGGACGAGTGCGGGTGACGGGGTGACGAATGCGTCGGGCGCCGATGCTTCTTCTGCGCGCTCGGCGACCTCGACGCGCAGGGTGAGCGCACGCTCGGCCCAGCTCTTCAAGAACGCCCGCGCGGCGGGATCGAGGGGCGATGCGACCTGAGTGACAAGGGAGTCGTGCAGTTCGCGGACACTCGACGGGTCGAACACCTCCAGCCCGGTGAGGATCTGAACATCTTCCAACGACGGGCCGGCGCCGGGATCCAACCGGACCACCAGGTCGCCGGAGTCGCCGTGCCGCTCGATGAGAGCGGATTGCGTGATCAGGTGTGTGCGAACCCGCGCGCCCGCAACCCGCTCGGACAGGTGCAGCAAACCCGACGCGACGACGAGTTCGAGCGATTCAGGCTGGTCTTCGAGGTCGAGCATCGTTCGCTGCAGGAACGTGTACAGATGCGACGCGGCTCGTCGTTCACGGTCGGCGGCCGCCCATGTCCGCCAGTCCGTGAGCCAGGCGTCGAAGCCTGCCGCGGTGTCGGGGGCCGTCGGGTCGAGTGCGGGTTCGATGTCGGAGTCGCCGATGTCTCCGCGAACATACGTCGCGAACTCTCCGGAAGGGAGTGGCGGGTCTTCGAGCTGAGCACGACGCGCGCGCAGGAAGACCTCACCCGACGCGGCGTGGGCTTTCAGGCCGGCTCTGATGTTTCCCTCCTCGAGGGACATCACGGCACGGTGTTTGTCGACGATGCGAACCGGTGCGCTGCGGGCTTTGACGAGCTCTGCCATGAAGGCAAGCAGGCGTTGCACGCGGTCCCTCAGTTCGGGATCGTTGTCCCTCGACGCGACGTCCACTCCACACCCTGCTTCCACCCGCCGACGGCAACGGACCCCACCACCTTAGAAACTGTCTCCGGCGAGTCCGCGTCCGGTCCCGCCTCGTCCCCGCACAAGTGCATTGAATTCCGCCGACACTACCCTTCGACCTGCGTAAAAATCCCCTGCTGTTACCGCCAGGACAGTGCAGGGGCACCAGTTGCGAGCAATCAGCCGACGCCGGGCTTTCCATGCATGCTATTTGCTCGCCCAACGGGGATCCGCGCACGGAAATGCGCGAGCGAATCACCATTGAGCGCGCAGATCGACAACGGTTCGGCTCATCAACCCTCACTGAGCAGGCGACCGCATCCCCATTCGTCGGTCGGAGCAACCACCCCTGGTGTCCGCCCGATAGAGCCAAGTCCGCGTCCGGTACCTGGCTGCGTCCCTAGCCGGTGGCTTCGACAAAGCGCGAACCAGAAGGCACCGGCTTGTTAACCAGCTCCCGCGGCGAGTGAAGATTCACGTACAACCGCGGAATCGAAGCCGGCGTCACCGCCAATTCTGCCGAGTGCGCGACAGTCTCGAGACGAGTCCGCACCGGGAGAAGCTGAAAGGCTACGCTCGGCTGGTAGTCGTGGGCAGCGGGGCTTCACACCCCGCCCAGCCGTTTCAGCAACTCCTCTCCACCGACCGTCCGTATGAATGTCGGGTCCCCGCACACGATCAACTGGTCGCGGGCCCGGGACAGCCCCACATACAACCGTTCCCGCGATCGCTCCTGCGGCCGCGATTCGTTCACGGCAAGCACGACGGCCCGACGCTCGAGTCCTTTGAATCCCAGGACGTGACCGTAGAACACCTGGTCGCTGTCCCAGAAACTCTCCCAGTACGCTTCAGGCCCGGCTTGCTGCCTCTCGACCTGCTCCGGATGTCGACTCCCGGTCGCGAGGAGCGCGACATCCTCGGGCCGCCAACCGCTTTCGAGCAACGTCTCGATGGCATCGTCGGCGCGATCGAGCGCATCTTCCGGTGCGCACGGAACGAAGGTGACGTCGGGTCCGTCGCCGCCGAGCAATCGCATGCGTTGCCCGACGAGCGGTGTGAAACACCCGGCGATCTGCTTGGTGTTGCGGAGGTTCTGATCGAGCACCAACGGCACCAGCGCAACCGGGGGAACACCTTCCCGATCGAAGACCCGCTGCCCTTCGTCGCTGAACACGTAGATCTCGCCGGCATCCTCGTCTCTCAATACAGCGAGAACCGGCCGCCACCAATCGTCGGCGAAGTCCTGCGCTTCGTCGACGACCACGGCGTCGAACCGCTGCCCGTTCGGAAGTTCGGCTGCGAGTTCCGCCATCCGCGCCGGGAGCACATGCTCCCAGAACGCCACGGTTTCTTCCGTACGCACGCTCTCCGGCGGACCTTCCGGGGCACCCCAGCGTCGGCCGAGTTTGTGAAATTCACCGACATAGGCGGGACGCTGTTTCCGTGGCAGTGCCCTGGTGACGCGTTCGAGGTAGGACGCGAGCCCGTGGGAATAGCAGATCAGCGCGACACGCTTGCCCTCCTTGGTGAGCCGACGAGCCTTTTCGATCGCGAGGAAGGTCTTGCCACTTCCCGCTCCTCCGCGGATCTCGACGCGGGGAAGCAGACGCGCCGCATCGAGTACCGCGGCTTGCTGCTGGGTGAGCAGGTTGCCGGCGTCCTCGTTCTCGAGCGCGCGCGAGACCACGTCGCGCTGAGGCAATCCACGCCCCGACAGCACATCTGCGAGTTCGAGGATCGAGTCCGCGTCGATCCCGGTCCTCGCGACGTACTGATCGATGAGCACCTTCATGAGCTTGCCGACGATTCCGCTCAGATCGTCACGGTCGACCACCTTCCAGCGGGGACATTCCGGCAAGGCGAAGTCTGCGGGAAACGAACTGTTGGGGAACACGACCACGTGATCCCAGCGCACGTGGCCGACGGGGCGGCGGGGATCGTCGTCGACGTACCGGCGCAACGCGTACATTGCGCCCCGCACCTGTCCCACCGGATCGATGACGGCGGGTCCGCCCGGGCGACGCTGATACCACGCGCCGTTCTCGTACCAGACTCCCCCGCCCTTGACCTCGAGGCAGATCACACCGTAGCCCTCGAGCGCCACGACGAAATCGATTTCGTGGTCCTTGTCGTGGTCGGTGACGCGCTGGTTCGCGACCACGAGGTCGTTCGGCCCGAGCTGATCGATCAGCGCCCGCCACACCACTTCTTCGGTGACATGCGCAAACCTCGGCTCCTGGGGAATACGAATGCTCATCGCGGGTCTCGCGACGGTAGTACCCGTGAGCGTTCAGGCATCGACGTCGACCCCGTACCGCACCGCGAGGGCCGCGAGGTCGTCGTCGTAGCCCTGCCCCACCGCCCGCAGACGCCACTTGCCTGCCCGGCGGTAGATCTCGGTGAGCACCATCGTGCGTTCGGTGGTCCCGGCGTCGAGGACGAAAGTAGCGGCAGTACCTTCGTCGCTGTCGACGCTGACGGAGACGGCGCCGAGGTCACCGAAGGTACGGTCGCCGTCGATGGCCGCCGCGATGGCGATGCGCTCGCACTCGGCGGGCAGCGACGCGAGGTCGACGCGGACGCACTGCTCACTGCTGCCGTCGATGGTCAGTTCCACCACCCCGTCGTCGAACACGGGGTTGTTGTAGAAGACGAAATCGTCATCGGTGTCGACTTTTTCGTCCGAACCGAGCAGGAACGCGACGATGTCGATGTCGAACTCGTCGTCGACAGCTTCGGCTTTCCACGCGATGTTCACCGACCAGGACGTGATCTTCGCGGGCAGGTCGGTCACCTCGCCGAGCGACAGCACCGGCGCCGTCATTCGGGATTCGGTCCGCATGTGCGGTGGGATCACACCCTTCTCCACCGCGGCGTTGACGTCGTCGGGGGTGAGGACGGGCAGCGCGCGTTGCAGCACCCGGGGCATCCGCTTGTCGCTTTCGCCGCCGCCGAGGACCAGCGCGTCGGTGACCGCGGCTGTGAAGTTCAGGGCGGGCCTGGCACCGAGTTGCGCGATGCGTGACCGCATCATCACCGCTTCGAGATGGGTTCCGCCCAGCAACAGTACTTTTCGGCCCGACCACAACTTGGGCTTGTGGCCCTGCAGCGCCCAGCCCTGTGCCGGCGCCGTGTCGTCGGGGGCGGGGGCGGTGACGACCTGCGGAGTCTCCACAGGGATCTGTGCCTGCGGCACGACATCGATGACGGTGGCGACTTTGGGCTCGCCGGGAGCGACCCGGGTGAGAAGGTCGTCGAGGTGTCGCTCGCTGATGACGGGAATGCCTTCGGCCATCGCCTTGCGCACCTTGGCGGTCTGCACGACGGGGTCGTTGCACACCAGCACACTGGTCTGCCGGCTCGCCTGGTTGAGGACGTCGAGCCCTGCTTCGGTGAGGCGCTCGGCGAGTGCCGTCCGCGGCGTGGCGGTCGACCCGCTGATCACGACCTTCATACCCTGCACGAGACCGGCGTCCGTGAGCTTGCCCGGGTTCTTCCACCGGCAGGGAACCCGGGTCACCGATGCCGGGTACACCGACTTGCTGCTCCGGCAGTTCACGACGGGCAGCGGAAGTTGCAGTGTCTGTGCCATTCCGGCGCTGCGCAGAAAGATTTCGGTCAGCACACGCGCGTCGTCGTACGCGTCGTGTGCCTGGAGTTGCTGAATCTGCCAGTGCTCCGCGAGCGTCGCGAGCCGGTAGTTGGGAAGGTCCAGGTCGAGGCGGCGCGACAACGCGAGCGTGCACAGCCGCTGCTGCACCGGAAGTGTCCTTCCCGCCCGCCGGAACTCGGCGTCGAGAAAGCCGTAGTCGAACGACGCGTTGTGGGCGACGACGGTGCCGCCGGCGAGAATGTCCGCCAGCTCCGACGCGATGTCTTCGAAGCGCGGCGCTCCCGCGAGCCGCTCGCGGGTGAGGTTGTGGATGTGCACCGGCCCGGGGTCGCAACCGGGATCGACGAGCGACGAGAACTCCCGCTCGACCGAACCGTCCTCGCGCAACGCGAGCGCGGCGACGCTGAGCACGCGGTGGGCGTTTGCACGCACACCCGAGGTCTCGACATCGACCACCACCCAGCGATGCCCTCGGGGCAGCGTGAGGGTTCCACTCGCCGGCGCACGAAGATCGATCACGTCTACCCCTCCGGATGTCCTCCCGGCCGAGCTGAAACTCGGTCCGATCGGACATTCTTACCGGAGGATTCGGCGCCTGAAAACTCGCCCCTGCACTTCTGCCGGCGCTGTAACGCCGTCGCTCATCCCGTCGATATGTGTGGTTCCACCGCCCAGCGATCAGGTCGAAGAATGTGCCGTGAGCAGCACTTTCAGCGCACCCGTCTCCCCTGCCCGGCCGAATACGTCATATGCCTCTTCGAAGTCGTCGAGGTTGAACCTGTGGGTGATCATGGGCGACGTGTCGAGCCGTCCACTCTCCACGAGCCCGATGAGCGTCGGAGTGGAATACGTGTCGACGAGGCCCGTCGTGATGGTCAGATCCTTGATCCAGATGTCCTCGAGATGCAGTGTCGCGGGCGAACCGTGGACGCCGAGGTTCGCGACGTGTCCGCCCGGCCGGACAAGCGCCACCGCCTGCTCGAACGTCTGCGGCACGCCGACCGCTTCCATCGTGACGTCGGCTCCGAGCCCACCGGTGAGGTCACCCACGACCGCTGCGACATCGTCGCGTCCACCGTTCAGAGCGATGTCCGCTCCGAAGGATCTCGCGGCTTCCAGGCGACTGTCGGCGAGGTCGACGGCCACGATATGGCTGGGACTGAACAACTTGGTGCCCAGAATCGCGGCGAGACCGATCGGCCCGGCGCCGATGATGACCACCACGTCGGCCGGACGCACACACCCGTTGAGTACTCCCACCTCGTACGACGTGGGCAGGATGTCGGCGAGCATGAGCATCTGCTCGTCACTGACCCCCTCGGGGATCTTGTAGGTCGAGTTGTCCGCGAACGGAACTCGCACCAGTTCGGCCTGGGTTCCGTCGATCAGATGTCCGAGAATCCAGCCGCCTCCGTTGAGACATTGGCCGTACCGCGCCTCGCGGCAGTATCGGCATCGGCCGCAGGCGGAGACGCACGAGACCAGTACGCGGTCACCGGCCATGAGATTGCGAACGCCGGAGCCGACTTCGACGACAGTGCCCACGGCTTCGTGACCGAGAATTCGTCCGTCCGTCACCGCCGGAACGTCACCACCGAGAATGTGCAGATCGGTGCCGCAGATCGTCACCGCGTCGACGCGCACGATCGCGTCGGTCGGTTCGGTGATCGTGGGGTCGGGCACGTCTTCCCACGCGCGTTGTCCCGGACCATGAAATACCAGTGCTTTCATCCTCGGCCTCCCGCCGATCGATGGCGATTCACTCTCCAGAATGACACCGGCCGGGACGTCTCCGGGGCATATCCGGGCTTTCGGACGCCGCGACCGCACGCATGCCGATCACGCCGAATCCGGTCCGGAGCAACCGATATGCCGCTTCCGTCCGCATCGAGACGCAGCGACCCGGTGCGGACGAGATCAGTCCTCATCGCCGCGCGGAACTGTGCCGGGACGCGCCTTCCGGAAACCGTCGCTGTCGATCGGAATTCCATGGCCTCTTCTCCCGAGAATTACCCCCTCATTCTGCTAGTTTTCGTCGCACGGCATCGAATTCCGTCCCCTCGACGTGGCTCCGGCGCAAAAGTCGAAACGGAATGGACGAACTACAGCCCGCCGGCAGAACGTCCTACGACGAAAGCGACCCGCCCGTGACGACGACGACCGACACCACTCCGGCCCCCGCGCCTCATGAACGCGTCTCCCTTCCCATGCGAATGCGGCATGGAATCATGAAGTGGCTCAGTCGGTTCAGCTTCCTCGGGCTGGTGGTGGCGTTGCTGTTCTATTGCTGGTCGCTCACGCCCTCGCTACTTCCGCGTGCGTGGTATCTGCAGGGGGTCGCCACCGGAATCAGCATCGTGACGGGCTACGGGATCGGCGTCCTGGTGGCATGGGGGATACGCAAATGCGGATTCGACGTCCGAGTGCCACCGAAAGCCGCAAAGGTCCTCTGGATACTGCTCGCGTTGGTCGCGATCGTGGTGGTGCCGACGTTCCTCGCGCTCGGGTCGCGCTGGCAGAACATCAGCCGCGAACTCGTGGGCATCGAGAGCGGAAGCAACTGGGACTATCCCGGCGTGCTGGCCGTAGCCCTGTTCCTCTCGCTGATCCTCCTTCTCATAGGGCGAGGTCTGCGTCGTGTCGCGCAGTTCATCACTCGGCAGGTCGTGCGGATTCTGCCGGTGCCCGTCGCGCGGGCAGTGAGTGTCGTGGTGGTGGGAGCCGTCGTATTTCTGGCGCTCGAGGGCCTGCTCGCGGCCGGGATCACGCGTATCGCCGACGGGTCGGCGAAGGTGGTCGACGAGGGCACCGCAGCCGGTGTCGTGCAACCGCAGTCGCCCGACCGGTCCGGATCCGACGCGTCGGAACAACCGTGGGACTCGCTCGGACGCGAAGGCCGGACGTTCGTCGCCGGCGGACCGACACCGGAGGAGATCGGTGCGGTCACCGGTAGGCCGGCCATGATGCCGATCCGGGTCTACGCGGGTTACCGCTCGATCGAGAACGCCGGAGGACAGTCCGAACCCGAAGAGATGGACACCCTCGCTTCACGTGTGGTGGCGGAACTCGACCGCACGAACGCATTCGATCGGGAGTATCTGGCCGTCGCCACCACGACGGGACGTGGATGGGTCAACGAAGACGTCGCGTCCAGCCTCGAATACCTCGCGGACGGGAACTCGGCGATCGCCGCGATGCAGTACTCCTTTCTGGCGAGTCCGCTGGCGTTCCTCGCCGACCGGGTTTCCCCACGCAACGCCGGTCGCGCACTGTTCGAAGCCGTGTACGACCGCTGGAGCGACCTGGACCCGAACACACGGCCGAAGCTACTGGTCTTCGGTGAATCCCTCGGATCGTACGGCGGCCAGTCGGCGTTCTCCGGGGCGCAGGACATGATTACCCGCACCGACGGCGCCCTGTGGGTGGGCACCCCCGATTTCACCGAGCAGTGGCGCAGGATCACCGACTCGCGCGATCCGGGCAGCCGCGAAATCCTCCCCGTCGTCTACGGCGGTCAGAATGTGCGCTTCGCCGCCACACCTGCAGATCTCACCGACCTTCCCGGACTGCGCCAATGGGAGTTCCCCCGCATCGTGTACTGGCAGCACCCGAGCGATCCGATCGTCTGGTGGTCCACCGACCTGATCCTGAACCGCCCCGATTGGCTCCGGGAAGAGCGCGGCGCCGATGTCGACAAGAGCATGTCGTGGATCCCGTTCGTGACGTTCTGGCAGGTGACCCTGGACATGGTGTTCGCCGCTGACGTACCCAGTGGCCACGGCCATGACTACGGCACCGAAGCAGCGTATTTCTGGGCGGACATCCTGGGAATTGAGGACCAGGCATTCGCTCAGCGCGTCTTCGATGCCCTCTCTGCGGGACCAGGCTGAGGGCGCGGACTCCGCCGAAGTTCGTTCCGCTCCGCCGAACCGGGTGTGCTAGCGTCTGGCGCCAACTGCGGATCCGGGGGGCTCATGAGCAGGCGGGGCTTGGCGACGTGTTCTCTCGTGGCCGCAATAGCTGTCACGACAGGATGCGGGTCTCCACCACCCCCCGACGAACTTGCTCGAGCCGAAACGGTTGTCGAGACGTCGGAAGTGCGCACACCGCGCGTCGTCGACGACTCCGGACGTCCTCCCGTCACCTTCGATCCGTGCCTCGACCTCCCCGACGACGTCATGACGGAGGCCGGCTACAACGCGGCGCACAAAGAGTTTTCGGATATGCCGATGGGGTCGTACACGTTCCTGGGCTGCACTTATCGGGATCCCACTGTCGTTCCCGGAGTTCGCCGCGGATACAGCCTTCTCGTGCTGGCAGGCAACGTCACACTCGAAGAAGAACTACAAAAGAACGGTCACGTTGCTACCGAGACCATGATCAACGACCGCCCCGCCCTCCTCGAGATCGATCCCGCCACTGGCGGGACCTGCAGGTTCGTTCTCCGAACGGCTTTCGGCATGGTTATCTTCAGCAGGATTTACCACAAGGACCACCCTGGCCCCGTGCCGCAACGCGAATGGTGCGAGGGACTGGAAGCGCTCGTAACGGCGCTCGAACCATCTATCACGAGCTGAGCCGAAACCACTTGGGAGGAAACCTGTGTCAGCCTTCGTTCGACTCGAACCCCATGTGATCGACGAACTAGTCACCATCTGTAACACCATGCTTGCCGAGCTGCACAAGGTCGGGGAAGCAACTGAGAGGCTTTCCGCAACGCACGGTTTCGGCGATCTCGAATCCGCCCGCCAACTCGCCGCCGGTTACAGCCGCAAGGCGGCCGGCACACCAGAATCCGCGCGCGAGCGGATCGAACAGTTCATCGACACTCTGACCCAACTGCGCGACGCGTTCGCGGCGGGAGGCGAGGACTTCCTCGACACGCAATTCGACTGGGCACGCGCACTCGACACCGCGGACAGGGACGTGTAGATCCTGATCTGCGCGTCGAACGGAGATTCGCTCACGATATTCGCCGCGCGAATCTCCGTCCGGCGAGCATTTCCTCTCTTTCAGATGGTTAACGGGGAGCGGCGTCCACCAGGTCGTGGGCGACGCCGTAGTCCACGCGCATACGGTCCATCGCTGCGTCCCGAACCTTGTACGCCCGCGCTGTGGTCCGAGCCTTGTCCGGGTAGCGCCGCTCCTGGATCCGGTTGACGAGGGCGAGCGCGGGTCCGGCCCGGCGCACCACGTGCTTGAGCGGGCTGTCCGGGATCCCCAGCGCATCGGCCTCCGCATCACCTACGAAGACACGCTGCAGGCTGTGCATCAGCGTGAGAGCGAGAGATGTTCGCACACGGTCGTTTCCGGGCAGGAGGTTCGCGAGTTCCGGGACGAGATAGTCGTCGGTGAGTGCGGCCACGAAATCTCGGTCGTCCTGGCTCGGTCCCGGAGAGGTCAACCGGTACAACTCCTCGACGAGCACGTGATCGGCTTCTTTACACAGGTTGAGTTCGTCGCTCATGCCGATCACATGCCCGACGTAGCGCCACAGGTGGTAGATGTCGTCGAGTTCCGTGCGGGTGAAACGCACGCCGAGCGTCTGCATCGCTTCGACACAGATGTGCCCGAATTCGGCGATGGTGAACGCCATATAGGGCTGAGGGATCGGCACACCCCATGCGTCCTCGTCCCACAGTCCGCTCGCGACGATGCCCCGGCGCACGTGTGCGTGGATGAGCCGCACCCGGACGGTGAATGCGAAACCTTCTCCGTTGCGGCGCATTCCGTCTCGCGCGATCACATGCCGCAGCCACTCCCCCACCTCGACGGAGCGCACCGCCGGCTGACTCACGTAACGACCGGTCAGCGCGAGAGGCTTCCCGGCGATCTCACTGGCGGCACCCCGAAGCAGCGACGCCGCCCCGAGCACCATGCCCATCACGGGGGTGTGACGGATGAGGGCATCGGCAGCGTGGTCCAGGCGGTCGTGGTCGAGCCACTCGGGTTCGTCGTCGAGGCGTGTGAACAGCGCTCGTAGCGACTCGGGAGCGTTCGGGACAGCGTGGATACCGTCTGCCAACGCCCTGCGTACTTCGGCTGTGGCCGAGGAGGAACCGAAATCGTCGGCGACGACCGCGTCGGCCAGTGGGTCGGCCTGCCACATCCCGTCCAGCCACCTGCTTCCGAGGTCGCCGTAGCGACGCACAGCGAGATCTGCGTTGACAAGTTCGCGCGGAATGCGTCGATTCATACATTCCATGCAAACACGAGAAATCCTCACTTACTATTCATTTCTTGTGACCAGCACACCGAACGGCAATTCGGCCGGTAGAGGGGTACGAACATCCCCGACTCAGCGCCGTGCCAGAGAGATGCGTACGCACCTTCTCACGTCCACGCACGAGCTTCTCGAGCGTCGGCCCGGGGCACGCGTCAGTACGACGGCTCTCGCCGAACACGCCCACGTGAGCATCGGCACCGTCTACCGCTACTTCCCGGACATGGACTCCATCATCGACGAACTGAGGATGACGGCCGTCCACAACATCACCACGGCGCTGTCGACGGCAATCGCCCGCGCGATGGACCAGGCGTCTCTCGACGCTATGGTCACGGTCGTGGAGGGGCTCACCTCGGCATTCGAGAAGCACGCCCCGGTCCTGCGAGTGTCCTACACCTCGAACGAGGCCGAGTTCGGCTTCGCCTGGGCCGACATCGAGGCCCCCCTCCGCCCCTTGGCGCGCATCATTCCCACACGCCTGCGCCCCGATCTCGACGACGACGCACTCGACGACCTGGTCTTCATCGTCATGGGTGCCACCGCGAGTCTGTGCTCCCGGATCGCCCTGCTCCGGCCCCCGGATGCCGACCGGACGAAGCTGATCTCGGTAGCGGCGAAGATGCTCCTGGCGGCAGTCGAAGGTGCGTGACCGATCAGCCGCGCACATCCTCGAGTAGGTCGTCGTCCAGCGAGACGCGTACGAGCGCCGCGGCAAGCGGAGCGAACCGGCCGTCGGGCGCGTGCTTCTCCAATTTCTCCGACTCTGCGGGCACACCGAGCGCTTCGGCGCCTTGCCGGGCACGCTTGTCGAGGTAGGGCCGGAGCCAGGTCCACACGTCCTGGACTTCGCGCAGGAAGATTTCCGCTCCCACAGGTCCGATTCCGTCGAATTCCTCCAGCAGACGGGCCGCTGCCGCAGCGTCACCGTCAGCACGCTGTGCCAGTTTTCTCAGATCGCCCTGGTACTCGGATTCGACTCGTTCGCCCATCTCGCGCAACCGAGTGGCAGTGCTCTCGTCGTACCGAACGTAGTGACCGCGTCCGAGCGCAGCAATCACGTCCGGACGTGGCGCCTTCGCCATTGCCTCCGGGGTACGCCATCCTGCCTGAAACAGTTCTTTCGCCGCAGCGACGGCGATATCCGCCGATATTCGCGTACTCGACAGCAACGCGAGGACGAGAAGCTCGAACAAGGGCTTCGGGGTGTCTTTCAGTGTGATGCCCGCATCCTCCGCGTACGTTCGTCCGGCGCGATCGAGCAGTTTTGTCACGGTGTCCATCGACATCCTCCTGGAAGCGGCTGGTTCTGTCGTGGTACCCGAATTCCCGACCCGCACACTCACCCACTTCGACGGGGATACGCTGCGGCGAAGTCCCGCCGAAGGAGCCCGATGACCGAGGACGCACCCAACCGCTCCCCCGCCGGCATCGTCGGCGGAGCAACCCTCGAAGAGAAGGCGGGCTTGACCAGCGGGCTGAACTTCTGGTTCACCAAACCGCTTACCCGGTTGGGCATTCCGTCGATCATGCTGACAGACGGGCCGCACGGCGTCCGCAAGCAGTCCGAGGGCGGCGACCATCTCGGGCTCGCCGACTCGATACCAGCGACCTGCTTTCCCCCCGCCGTCGCGCTCGGTTGCTCGTTCGACGCGGCCCTTCTGGAACGCGTCGGCGTTGCGCTCGGCTCGGAAGCCCGCGCCGAGCAGGTCGGTGTCCTCCTCGGTCCGGGGATCAACATCAAGCGGTCGCCGCTGTGCGGACGGAACTTCGAATATCTCTCGGAGGATCCGTTGCTCGCGGGCATCCTCGGCACCGCGCTGGTTCGCGGTATCCAGTCGCAGGGTGTCGGTGCGTCGCTGAAGCACTTCGCGGCGAACAACCAGGAAACCGATCGGATGCGGGTGTCGGCGGACGTCGACCCGCGACCTCTGCGGGAGATCTACCTGCGCGCTTTCCAGCGCGTCGTCGAGGATGCACGTCCCTGGACGGTGATGTGCTCGTACAACCGCATCAACGGGGTCTACTCGTCGCAGAATCCGTGGCTGCTCACCGACGTGCTGCGAGGCGAATGGGGATTCGACGGTCTTGTGGTCAGTGACTGGGGCGCCGTCGCCGATCGGGTCGCGGCGGTGGCCGCGGGCCTCGACCTCGAGATGCCGTCGAGCGGAGGTCGCACGGATCAGGAGATCGTCGACGCGGTGCGGTCGGGCACGCTGGACGAGACGGTGCTCGACACGGCAGCAGCGCGGGTCGTCGACCTCGTCGGCCGTGTCGTCTCGCGCGCCGAAGCGGGCGCGAGCTACAACGCCGACGACCACCATGCCCTCGCACGGGAAGCGGCGGCAGCGAGCGTCGTGCTCCTGCAGAACGACCGCGCCCTCCTTCCGCTCCCTCTCGACATGGACATTGCGGTGATCGGCGAACTCGCCCGCACTCCCAGGTATCAGGGAGCGGGATCGTCGCGGATCAATCCCACCCGGATCGACACACCGCTCGACGAGATCAACGCACTCGCGACCGGGAATGTTGCATTTGCCGCCGGGTACCTGCTCGACGGCACCGCCGACGACGCACTCCGCACGGCTGCCGTCGACGCCGCTGCCGGCGCCGAGGTGGCTGTTCTGTTCCTCGGACTCCCCTCCGAACTCGAATCGGAAGGCTTCGACCGCCCCGATCTCGAACTCCCGTCCGAGCAACTACGACTGCTCGACGACGTGGTCGCGGCGAACCCCGACACGGTGGTCGTGCTCTCGAACGGAGGTGTCGTGCGGGTGTCCGGCTTCGCGCACACGGTGCCCGGGATCGTCGAAGGGTTCCTGCTCGGACAAGCGGGGGGCGGCGCGCTGGCCGACGTGCTGTTCGGCATCGTCAACCCGTCCGGGCGTCTCGCCGAAACGATCCCGGTCAGGCTCGAGGACACTCAGTCGTTCACGAACTTCCCGGGCGAGCACGGGCACGTCCGCTACGGGGAAGGATTGTTCGTCGGCTACCGCGGCTTCGATGCACGACGCCAAGATGTGTCGTTCCCGTTCGGACATGGCTTGTCGTACACGACCTTCGAGTACGGCGCCGCGGCCGTGACCGCTGGCGACGATCTGGCCGTGACCGTCACGGTGACCAACATCGGAGACCGCGCCGGGTCTGAAGTCGTGCAGGTGTACGTCTCGCTGCCGTCGTCCGCCGTGTCGCGGGCACCCCGCGAGTTGAAGGGATTTGCGAAGGTATTCCTCGAACCCGGCGAGTCGCGGGAGGTCCGAATCGCGGTTCGCCGATCGGACCTCGCCTACTGGGACACCCGTATCGATGCGTGGGTGGTGGAGGGCGGCGTGTACACCGTGGAGGTCGGCGCGTCGAGCCGCGATATCCGGGTCACGGCGACTGCGGAAGTCGCCGGCGATGCCGTGAACGTGCCGTTGACGTTGGAGTCGTCGATCGGTGAAGTTCTGGCCAACCCTGCTGCCGCCGAAGCGCTCTCGACGATCTTCGTGGCGTCGGGAGACCGGCAGGCTCCGGCTCTCGATCCTGCGGTCCTCGCCATGGCAGCGTCGATGCCCATCGGCCGGATTCTCAGCTTCGGCGATTTCGGAATCGGCGAGGACGAGATTCAGCGCCTGCTCGATGCCGCCAACGGGTAATCCTGCGAATTTGCGCGGTGAATTGTTATCTGCCAACGCTATTGCGTGAGTAGATCCCGATTGAGCGCGCAGATCGCGGCGATACGGTTCTGCGTTCCCTGTGCTAGCGTCTGCGGCAATCAGCGGATCGGGGGGTCGCGTGGGTGGGTGGAGCTGTGTCGTGCGAGCGGTCGCATCGCTGGCTGTCGTGGTGACGGCGGTGGGATGCGCATCCGGCGCGGCGACGCCGAGCGAGCCGGAAGCTGTCGAAACCCCGACCTCGACGACGAGGACGCCGCGGGTCGTGGACGACTCGGGTCGCCCGCAGATCACGTTCGACCCGTGTCTGGATATTCCGGACGAACTGCTCGCGTCTTCGGGTTTCGATCCCAGGAGCAAGAGGCCCAAAGAGTTGCCGATGGGCACCTACAGCTTTCTCGGCTGCGATTATCGAGGCACGCTCCACATACCTGGCGTCCTTCGCAGTTACAGCCTGATCATCCTTTCGGGCAATGTCACCCTCGAGGAAGAACTCGCGAAGAACGGGCACGTCGCGACGGAGACGGTGATCAATGGTCGACGCGCTCTCCAGGAAGTCGATCCAGCTCTGTCTGGCAGCTGTGCCTTCGTACTCGAGTCGGAGTTCGGAATCGTCATATTGAGCCGCATCTACAACGCCGATCACACTAGGGGCGTTCCCCAGACGGAGTGGTGCGCGGGTTTCACGGAACTTGTCACGGACATCGAACCTCTCATCGACGGCTAGGACATCACTGAATGAGCCACTTCGTACGACTGGAACCGCACGTCATCGAAGAGATCGTCGCAATCTGCAACACAATGCTTCACGAATTGGGGTTGGCACGGGCTCAGTCGGAAGGGCTCACACGGACCGACGGTTTCGGCGACCTCGAGTCCGCCCGACAACTCGCCGACGGTTATGCACGCAAGGCCGCCGGAACACCGGAATCCGCACGCGAGCGCATCGACCAATTCATTGCCACCCTCACCGACCTGCGCGACGCTTTCGCTTCGGGAGGGGAAGCATTTCTCGAGGCCGAGTTCGACTGGGCACGACAACTCCGGGGGATGGAAACCGAGCTATGATGCCGCCGCGTGTGTCGGGATCAGCGAGGACGAGATTCAGCGCCTGCTCGATGCCGCCAACGGGTAATCTTCCAATCCAATTTGCGCGGTGGATTGTTATCTGCCAACGCTATTGAGTGAGTAGATCCCGATTGAGCGCGCAGATCACGGCGATACGGCGCTGCGTTCCCTGTGCTAGCGTCTGCGGCAATCAGCGGATCGGGGGGTCGCGTGGGTGGGTGGAATCGTGTCGTGCGAGCGGTCGCATCGCTGGCTGTCGTGGTGACGGCGGTGGGATGCGCGTCAGGCGCGGCGACGCCGAGCGAGCCGGAAGCTGTCGAAACCCCGACCTCGACGACGAGGACGCCGCGGGTCGTGGACGACTCGGGTCGCCCGCAGATCACGTTCGACCCGTGTCTGGATATTCCGGACGAACTTCTTATCGCGGCTGGGTACGACCCGCGAAGCAGAAAAGTAGCCGACTATCCGATGGGAAGTTATACGTTCCTGGCGTGCGGATACGATGGCACCGTTCATATCCCCGGCGTGCTCTTCCGATACGGGCTCAACGTTCTGGCAGGCAACGTAACCCTCGAAGAAGAGCTCGCCAAAGACCGACTCATTGCAACCGAAACAACCATAAATGGCCGGCAAGCGCTCTTGGAAGTCGACAACAACAACCAGAATTCCTGTTCGATCGCCGTGGAGACCGAGTTCGGCATTGTCATCTTCAGCCGCACGTACTACCCCGATCACACACGTGGCGTACCCAGAGAGCAATGGTGCAGCGGTCTCGATGACCTCGCGTCATCGATCGAACCGCTTCTCGACCTGACACACGGTTGACTCGGAAGGATCACATCCATGGCTGAGTTCGTCCGCCTCGACCCTGACGTCGTCGACGAGATCGTCGCAATCTGCAACACGATGCTGAAGGAATTGATTGCGACACGCGAGACAGCAAACAGGCTGCTCGAGACCCGCGGTTTCGGCGACCTCGAGTCCGCCCGACAACTCGCCGACGGCTACGCCCGCAAGGCCGCCGGAACCCCGGAATCCGCACGCGAGCGCATCGACCAATTCATTGCCACGCTCACCGACCTGCGCGACGCTTTCGCTTCGGGAGGGGAAGCATTTCTCGAGGCCGAGTTCGACTGGGCACGGCAACTCCGGGAGATGGAAACCGAGCTGTGATGATGCCGCCGCGTGTGTCGGGCACGGAACATCGAGTGCCCGTGGCAGGCTCACGAGAATGCATCCGTACGACGAAGGATTCGAGCCTCCGAAGGCCTGTGCCGAGTGGTGCCGGGCACGGCCCTTCGACCTTCAGGTGCTCGACGACGGCGTGACGGTCGATTTGCAGTGGTGGAACGATCATCTCGAGGACGCGGGACACGAGATCCGGTTGCGGGGACGAAACCTCGACGGCCGCATCGTCACCACCGGCACTGCGGTGGTGCAGCGCAACGACCTTCGGTTGGGTAGCGACCTGATCGATGCCGACCACGAGGCTCTCGGCCTGTTGTTCCTGTGTGCGGCATGGCGCAGCGCGCATCCACGACGAAGAGCGGTGCGGCGGTTCCCCGACGTCCGCGACGTGCGCACCCCCGAAGGTCGCCACCCGTTCGCGAAGATCAAACGTGTCCTCGACTATTGCGCCAAGACGAAAGGACTCCCCGACACCTCTCGTCAGACCTGGTCGGGCTGGCCCGACATTCCGGGAGTGGGTGTGCCGTTGATGGCGTCCTACCTGTGGGCGGTGGAGGCGCGCACGGACACCGGTCCCGCGCAGATGCTGGACCAGCACGGTGTATCGACGCTCGTGCACGAGGGATGGCTCGAGGACCCGTCGGTCGCAGACTTCACCGTGCGTCGCTATCACCGGTACGTCGAACTGATCAACACGTGGGCCGGTCTCATGGCCACGCGACCGGAATTGGTCGAGATGTGGCTCGTCGATCGGTGGCATGCGCGGGTCGTCGAAGCCCGGGACGGATCCCACGCGACTCCGCGCCTGTTCTGATCCGCGCGTACTTGTCCGCAGACACGGCATTTGTCCACAAGGGCGCCGGTACGTTGCCTTCGAACGCTCGGACCCGTGACCTGATCGGGCACGATCCGCTGCATGGACGAGCCGGAAGTGCTGACGAGGACGTCGCTCACGGCCGCAGGGGCGTCGGACAACGACATACGGCACGCGCTGCGCGCGGGCACACTCGTCCCGCTTGCCCGCGGCGTCTACCTGCGGCGGACCGAGTACGACGCGCTCGACGAGGCGGGGCGCCATGGCGTACACGCGCGCCACGTCGGTTCGCGTCTCGACCCGGGTGAAGCGATCAGCCATGTGTCCGCGGCGGTTCTCCATCGTCTCGACATCTGGAAGGTGCCGCTGACCCGCGTGCACATCTCGCGTCCCGGGCGACACGGGCGAATCACGCCACACCTGCACGCGCACCGCACGAGGTTCGGTGACGACGATCTCGTGGAGATCCACGGAGTCGCCGTCACGTCGGTCGCCAGGACGGTCGTCGATCTCGCCCGCACGCTGCCGCGCGACGAGGCGGTGGCAATCGGAGACTCCGCTCTACGCCTTCACCCGAACACACGCCGGCAGTTGGCCCCGGTACTGGCGCGGGCACGACACCGCACCGGTACGACTGCCGCGGCATCGGTTCTGGGTTTTCTGGACGGAAGAAGCGAGAGCGTCGGTGAATCGCTGTCGCGGATCCGTATGCGAGAGTCCGGGTTACCCGCACCGGATCTGCAACGCGAGGTGGTCGTGCGCGACGGACGGCGGTACCGCCTCGACTTCTTCTGGGACGGCCTCGGCATCGTCGGCGAGTTCGACGGCAGCATCAAGTACCGCGACCGTCGTGACCTCCTCGCCGAGAAACGTCGTGAAGACGCATTGCGCGACCTGGGACTGGAAGTAGTCCGCTGGAACTGGGCAGAGCTGGAGCGGTTCGAGGTGGTCGCGGGCCGGTTCGCACGCGCCGTCACCCGTGCACGCTCCCGGAATGCCGCAGCCGCGCGGTGAGTGGAGAGTTGCGCACGCTGTTCCGGGAGCCGATCCCCACTTACCGCGCAAATACCCCAGTTCACCTGCGGCGTATGATTCCCGGAGAAGTCCTGCCCGTCGAGAAAGGCCCCATCGTGTACGTCATCACCAACCGCATCGAGGTTCCCGCCGAGACGGCAGAGGCATTCGAGAAGGTCTTCGTCGACAGCATGCGCGAAACCCTCGACGGCGTTCCCGGCCTCAACCGCACGACTCTCCTCCGTCCGGCGGCCGACGGTCTCCCCTACCTGTCCACGATGGAGTTCGACTCCAAAGACGACTTCCTCGCCTGGCTGCGTTCCGATTCGTTCAAGGCCGCGCACTCCGACGATCAGGCACCCGGTATGCAGGCACCGTCGGCCGTCGAGCAGCACACGCTCGTCGAGGACATCGTCTTCGAGAAGTAGCAACACCCTCTTACACACGACGGCGCCCACCGGAGAATCTTTCCCGGTGGGCGCCGTCGTATCTGGGGTACGTCTACACCGCGACGGGCTGCCGTTCGGGCGCGACGACCGGCACGACCACCGGAGGCTGCGGCTGCGTCGCAGGCCGGGTGACCAGTGCAACCGTCACGTAGGCGACAAGCGCCACGATCGCCCCGAGGAAGGTTGTCCAGCCGTCGGCGGCTGCGGTGACGAGGTCGTTCGGGATGTAGAACAGGGTGTTGTCGACGCCGTAGATCGTCGGGGTGAGTACGAAGAAGCCGACGCGCACGCCGATGCCGCAGATCGCTGCCGCGGCGACGGCCCGGCCGTCACCCCGCTTCCAGAACAACCCGAGGATGAACGGCACCACGAGCGACGCCAGCAGCAGGTCGAAGGTCAGGGTGAGCAGGATGCCGGTCTGCGGAACGCGCAGGGCGACCAGCGCTCCGAACGCCGCCATGGGCAGCATGCACAGCCGGGTGGCCCGCATGACGTCCGAGGACATGGCGGCGTGTTCGCCGCCGACGCGGAAGAGGTTGCGTACCAGGACAGTTGCGGTGGAGAGCAGGACGCCGCTGATGGTGGTGAGCGAGGCCGTCACGAGTCCGGACAGCACCAGGATCGACAGCCACTTCGGGGCGTACTCGCCGAGCAGCACGTACAGGATCGGGCCGTCCACGGCGCTGTCCCCGACGATGGAGATTGCCGCAAGTGCGACGAACGAGAGCGGTACGCACAGAACGAGGATGCCGGTAGCCGCCGAGAAGCAGGCCCGCTGCGCGGCGTGCGGGCTCTTCGCCGAGAACACCCGCTGCATCAGGTCGATCGCGACGATGTTGCCGAGGCCGAGGGCGATCAGCGTTGCCCAGTTGATCGCGGCACCCTGCGCCGGGTCCGTGAGCTGGCCGAGACCGCCGATGCCGAGCCCTTCCGGAGCCGAGAATCCGGGACCGAACGCCACCCATCCCAGCAGGCAGACGATGCCGACCGCCATGACCGCAAACTGCACGACACCGGTGTAGACGCTTGCGAACATTCCCCCGGCCATCGTGTAGGCCAGAACGAACGGGATCAGAACCAGCACTGCGACGGTGTAGTCGAGCCCCACGAAGTATTCGAGAAGGTATCCCAGCGCGACGAGGTTGCCGGCGAGGAGGATGCCGAAGCTTCCGACCGTCAGGACCGAAGCGGTGATCTCGGTGCCGCGCCCGAAACGCTGCGCGAAGTACTCGGGCAGGGTCACGACACCGGTCGCCCTCAGCTTCTTCGCGAAGAACAGCCCGACGAGCAGCACGCTCAACGCGACGCCCAGCGGCATCGCGGCACCGGCCCAGAACCCGAACCCGGCAGCGAGATCCGCGCTGCCCAGTGTCGCGTTGGAGTCGATGACCTGGGACATGAGCAGCACCGCGAGGATCGGTGCCCCGAGGGATCGTCCTGCCAGGAGGAAGTTCCCCGTATCGCCCCGGACCTTACGGGTGGAATAGAAGCCTGCGCCGAGAAGAACGACGAGGCATACGGCAACACCGGTGATGATCATGGCAACTCCAGATGAGGAGGTCAGACGGCAGGAGCGCTGCGTTGAGCTTCGCGTCCGAGCGAGTAGAGGGGTCGTGCGTTGTCGGGAAGGGTGATCTCGCCCGAGGCGAGTCGGCGCTGCAGGTAGGTGAAGCTCTGCGCGGTTTGCGCGAACAGGTGGTCGCCTGCCCGCACACCGTCGTATCGCGGTCCGTCTGTGGTGACGAACTGAGGCAACGGCTCGACCCACGTGTTGTAGTCGACGTTGAAGAACAACGGGAACGAATAACGCTCGTGCGATACCTTACGCACCCGATGTGACGTCGCCGTAAACTCTCCGTTGGTCCAGATCTCCAGCAGGTCACCGATATTCAGCACGAACGCATCGTCGGCGTAGGGAACGTCGATCCACGTTCCGTCTGCGTTGACGACCTCGAGTCCGGGGGCGGTGGGCCGGAGCAGCGTGAACACCTCGTAGTCGGTGTGGGCGCCGATGCCGGGACGGTCTGCGGCGCTGGGGTCGTGCGGGTAGTGGATCAACCGCAGCTGGGCGGGCGGGGTGCTCACGTGCTTGTCGAAGAGGTCCGCGGGTTCTCCGAGCGCTTCGGCGAAGGCGCGCAACAACAGTCGTCCCAGCGAGAAGACCGCGTCGTAGTAGGTGGAGACGGGTTCGGCGAAGTCGTCCAATTCGGGCCATTGGTTGGGACCGAGCAGGGGGTTACCGGCCAGATAGTCCGGGTGATCGGACGGGAGGTCTATCGACAGGTCGTAGGCTTCCTTGTGGTCGGGAGTCGCACCCGCGAACACTTCCTCACCGGCGGGGACGTATCCTCTGTGGTTGGTCGAATTACCGATGTACACCTTCATTTTCACATCGTCCGGTTGCGCGAAGAACCGCTCGGCGGCACGCTGCACCGCCGCGAACGACGCGGGGTCGATGCCGTGTCCGACGATCTGCGCGAACCCTATTTCTCGTGCGGCACGACCCAATTCGGCGATAACGGCGCCGCGGTGCACCGGATCGCCGGTGACGAGTCCTGTGACGTCGATGGTCGGAATGCTGGTGAACGTCACGCCATGCCTTTCTGTTCTGTCTCGGGAAGATCGAGTCGGCGCCAGCGGCGCACGATCGGACGGCCGTCGACGTCGATGTCGGACGTCGACAGGATTTCGCCCGGCACGGGGTCGAGCGTGGCGCCGACCCGGAACGGGAGCGTGGAGGCGGTAATGCGCCACTCCCCGAGTCCGGTACTCCCGAAAGATATTTCACAGTTCATCAGTTCCCGGGCCGCCGACAACGTGCCGGCGCCGCGGATCTGCTCGTGCAGCGGTGCCCCGTCGATCGGACGGGTTCGGCCGCGGGCGAAGGCGAAGTCTTCGCCGACCCGGATCAAGATTCCGGGAGCGCCGGTCTCGACGTCTTCGAGCAGGTATTCGTCGATGCTCGACGACGTGGCGCTGATCCGCCAGTGCTCGAGGTAGTCCTCGAAGACACCGTGCTCGGCCACGGTCGTGGCGTCGAGCAGTTCCAGACTGCCCGCGTCCGGGTGTGGGCCGGGCGGGTGGACCGCCACCGTGCGGGTCCATTCCACATGCCCGCCGTGGGAGAGCAGACGCCCTGCGAACCCGTCCTGGGTTGCCAGGACGAGCAGGTCGTCGATGCTCGTCGCGCCCAGCGACCGGGCCTGCACCGGGACTTCCGCCGCGGGCCGACGAAGATCGCAGTACAGGCTCGCACCCTGCAGCCAGACGACCCGGCTGGTGGTGTCGGGCGCCGCGCCCGGGCGCGCCAGCAAGGTGCGCTCGAAGCGGGTGCCCGAAATCGTGAGGGTGTCGGCGGCAGTCATGCGCCGCCGGCTTCCCAGCGCGCCCGTTCCTGCGCGAAGGCAACGGACTGGACCGCTTGGAACGACTCGATCGATTCGGTGTTCTCCGAGAGGAATTCGCGGTGTTGCGCGAGGGAGAACGTACCGTCGGTGATGTCCACGCCTCCGCCTCGGCCGGCCGCGAGGTCGGCCCGCAGATCGAGGAGTTCCTCGGGGTCGACCGGGTACCACGAGATACGGTCGAAGAACCTGAGCAGCCACGGGGTGCCGTTCTCGAACGCGCCCGCGGGTTGCGGGTGCCGGTGGTTCCACACCTGGGTGGTCCGGCCGACGAACTGGTACCCGCCGGGTCCTTCCATGCCGTAGATGCACAGGTAGGCGCCGCCGATGCCGACCGCGTTCTCCGGTGTCCACGTGCGGGCCGGGTTGTACTTGGTGGTGACGAGACGGTGCCGGGGGTCGAGCGGCGTGGCGACCGGTGCTCCGAGGTAGACGTCACCGAGACCGAGCACCATGTAGTCGGCAGCGAAGACGGTGTCGAACACGTCGGCAACCGTGTCGAGGCCGTTCATCCGGCGGATGAACTCGATGTTCCACGGGCACCACGGTGCGTCGGCGCGCACGCCGTGCATGTAGCGCTGGATGGCCTCCCGCGTCGCGGGGTCGTCCCACGACAGCGGCAGGCGCACCTGCCGGCTCGGCACTTCCAGTTCGTCGCTGTCACCGATGGCATCCTCGGCTTCGGCGAGCAGACCCAGAAGCTTCGGGACGGGCAGCACGTCGGGATCCACCTTGACCTGCAGGGACCGGATGCCCGGTGTCAGCTCGAGAAGGCCGGACGGACGTTCCCCTTCGAGACGCTGGTGCAGCGCGTGGACGCGGGCACGCAGCGCCAGATCCAGTGTCATGTCGCCGTATTCGACGAGCACGTTGTCGTCTCCGCTGCGCCGGTAGGTGACGGCGGTGTTGCCGTCGCGGCGCGCGAGCACGCCGTCGTCGCCATCTCCTCCGGCCGACGACACGAGCGAGAGACCCGCGCGTCGCGCAACGCCGAGGTCGCGGCGTGACGCCGCGTGCTCCGACCGCACGGGCACGAAACGGATGGTGTTGCCCGGGGCGAGTTGCCCCAGCTTCCAGCGGTCCGCGGCGACGACCGTGACCGGGCACACGAAGCCGCCGAGGCTCGGTCCGTCCGGACCGAGCAGAATCGGAGTGTCACCGGTGAAGTCGAGTGCGCCGATCGAGTAGGCGTTGTCGTGGATGTTGGACGGGTGCAGGCCCGCTTCCCCACCGTCGGCGCGCGCCCACTGCGGCTTCGGCCCGATGAGCCGAACGCCGGTGCGGTCGGAGTTGAAGTGCACCTCGTATTCGGTGGCGTAGAGCGCATCGATGTCGTCGCGTGTAAAGAATTCGGGCGCTCCGTGCGGCCCTTCGGTCACCGCGATCTCCCAGCGGCTGCTCAACGCGGGCACGTGCTCGGCGGGCACCGCGGAGCAAGACCCCTCGGTGACGTCGCCGAGGACGAGCACATCACCGTCGCGGAGAGTGCGGCCTTCGTGTCCACCGAACGTGCCGAGGGTGAATGTCGAGGCACTGCCCAGGAACTCGGGTACGTCGAGCCCGCCGCGTACGAGAATGTAGGCGCGGAGCCCGGGGCCGGTCACCGCCCCGACGTCGAGCAGGCCACCCTCGGGGACGACGACGGGCCGCCACTGCGGGACGGGGGTGCCATCGACGCGCACCGTGACGGGCGCTCCGGTCACGCAGACCTCGGTGGCTTCGGTGAAGCGGAGTGCCGGGCCGGCCATGGTGGTCTCGAGCCCGGGCGCACCCTCGGGGTTTCCGAGCGCGACGTTGCCGAGCCGGAACGACAGGTCGTCCATCGGCCCCGACGGAGGGACTCCGACCTGCCAGTAGCCGGTGCGGCCCGGGTAGTCCTGGACGGTGGTGAGCATTCCCGGTCGTTCGACCGTGATCTTGGTGGTCATGGGCGTCTCATGCCCCCCCTCGGCCGGGTGACGATCATCCGCACCGGAGTCGGATCGAAACCGTTGCAGGGGTTGTTGATCTGGGGGCAGTTCGACACGAGGACGAGCACGTCGCGTTCGGCCCGGATCGCGAGGCGCTTGCCGGGAGCCGACAGACCGTCGACGATGCCGAGCGTGCCGTCGGCCTCGACGGGCACGTTCATGAAGAAGTTGATGTTGGAGACGAGGTCACGCTTGCCGAGGCCCCATTTCGCGCCTTCGATGAGGAAGTTCTCGACGCATGCATGCTGGTGCTTGGTGTGATGCCCGTAGCGCAGGGTGTTCGATTCCTGCGAACACGCGCCGCCGACCGTGTCGTGGATGCCCACCTCGTCCGCGACGAGTGTCATCAGCGGTCCGCCGTCCGCGTCGCGCAGTACCGAGCCCGTGGTCAGGAACAGGTTTCCCTGCCCCGCGACGGTGGCTGCAGCGCTGTAGCGGGCGGTGTGGTCGTGTGCGTCGTAGACGAGGGTGTCGACGGCCTGGTTGCCGTGGAGATCGACGATGGTGAGCACGTCGCCCGCGGCGACGACGGTGGACCAGGGTCCGCGGACCCCGACGACCTCGTCGAGCAGGACGCGGCCGGAAACGAGGGCGAGGTCCGTGGAGTCGAGCGTGGCGGTCATGTCAGTTCTCCATTCCGGAAGCAGCGGCAGCCCAGGCGTCTTCGGTGTTGAGCACGGCGCGCTGGTATTCGGGGTCGGTAGCGGGGAGCGAGTCGAGGTCGGCGGGTGCACGCCACGCGAGGATTTCGAGTGTGCTGGTCGGGAACTTCTCTGCCGGGTCCAGCGGGTGCGCGGTGTTGGCGAGCAGCACGATCACCGGCAGGTGGAGAATCAATTCGACGTAGGTGTCGGGCCCCGCCGAGCCGGTGCTCGTGAGCGTGCCGTCGTCCTCGACGCGCACGCCGTGGAAGAACGACAGCGACGGGGGCAGGTCGCGCGGGGCGAGATCGTGTTTCGCGGCGGCGACGGTGAAGAGTTCCCGTCCGGCGGGAGCTTCCGAGTGCAACTCTCCCGCTCCGTATTTCGCGGTGTTTCCCGCGAGGTGCGTGGTGCCGCACAGCGCGTCGTGGCGGCCGGAGGTATCGGCGACGATCGTGGCGAGCACCCGGCCCTGATCCGACAGCAGCGGATGGCCGGTTCCCAGATACGCCTGCCACGGCACTTTCAGCGTGTCGGCGACGTTGAGCCGCTCGTGCGGGGCGTCGGCGCGGAACAACAGGAGGTTCGCGCAGGCCGCACCGTGGATGTCGCGGAGTCGCAGGCGAGTTCCCCGGGCGAGCACCTTGCTCGTGTAGCGGCCACCGGGCACGGTCTCGGCCCAGACGAGGGAGGCGGCGCGTCCGGTGGGAGCGGCCGGCCACGCGGACGCCGGAACAGTGGGCATGCCGTCGGTGACGATGCCCGACTGTGCCCGTGCGTGGGCGCGGGCGGCGTGGGTGGTGGCCGTCGCGAGGGTCTCGGTCATGGTACTCCGATCGTGGCGCTCGGGGAAACTGTCACTCGACAGTTTTCCGAGCGCGCATATTCGGAGAATTGCCGCGGCGTAACAACTCCGTGACCCATGTTTCGTCCGGATTTCGGAGTTCTCACGGCCGGACACGACCGCGCGGCGCACACGACCGTTGTGCCATGGTGAGGGAGTGACCCACGCAGGACCGGGCCGTCCCCGGCTACGAGAACCACGTCGCCCCGGCGCCACCGCGCGTGCCGAAATCCTCGATGCCGCAGCCGAACTCTTCACCACCCGGGGGTTCGCGTCGACATCGACCCGGCTCATCGCCGACGCGGTGGGCATCCGTCAGGCGTCGCTCTACAACCACTTCGCGACGAAGAACGACATCCTCGTCGCACTGCTGGAGGACACCGTCGAGCCCACGGTCGAATTCGACGCGGGCCTGGATGACAACCACCCCGCGGCGGTGCGGTTGTGCGCACTGGCTTGGTTCGACACCGCCCAGTTGTGCGCGGGCAGATGGAATCTCGGTGCGCTGTATCTGCTGCCCGAAGTGCGCACCGAGCAGTTCGGGCGTTTCCGGGCAGAGCGGGAGCAGTTGGCGGTTCGTTATCGGGATCTGGCGGCCGAGATCGTCGGAGAGAACGATCCCCGGGCGGGCCTACCGTTCCGGCTCGTCGAGTCGGCCATCGCGATCCGCGCCGACGACGAACGAGTCGACGCCAAGCTCCCCGAGATGCTCGCGACGGCGTCGCTCGACGTTCTCGGCGTGAGCGACACCGCCGCTGTGAAGCGGCACGCACGTGCTCTCGTGATCGGGGTCCCCGATCTGCCTCCCGGGCACTGAGGCACGGGAGGCCGGGTCACCGGTTTTCGTCGGTGCTGTCCGACGGGGAACGGTTGGCCCCTTCGAGCACGTTGACCTCGCGCTTGTTGCTGCCCGGCCCGACGTGCGCCTCGGTGCGCATCTTCTCGGACATGTGCGGGTAGTGCAGTTCGAACGCGGGGCGCTCCGACCGGATCCGCGGTAGCTCGGTGAAGTTGTGCCGCGGCGGCGGGCAACTCGTTGCCCACTCGAGCGAGTTACCGAAGCCCCACGGGTCGTCGACCGTGACGACCTGGCCGTAGCGGTAGCTCCTGAACACGTTCCACACGAACGGCAGCGTAGAGGCACCCACTATGAAGGCACCGACCGTCGAGACCGTGTTGAGCGTGGTGAACCCGTCCGAGGGCAGATAATCCGCGTAGCGACGCGGCATGCCCTCGTTACCGAGCCAATGCTGCACCAGGAAGGTGGTGTGGAAGCCGATGAAGGTCAGCCAGAAGTGCCACTTGCCGAGGCGTTCGTCGAGCATCCGCCCGGTCATCTTCGGGAACCAGAAATAGATGCCGGCGTACGTCGCGAACACGATGGTGCCGAAGAGCACGTAGTGGAAGTGCGCCACGACGAAGTACGAGTCGTGCAGGTGGAAGTCGAGCGGCGGGCTCGCCAGGATGATGCCGGACAGACCGCCGAACAGGAACGTGATGATGAAACCGACGGCGAACAGCATGGGTGTCTCGAAGGTGATCTGCCCTCTCCACATCGTGCCGATCCAGTTGAAGAACTTCACGCCCGTCGGGACGGCGATCAGGAACGTCATGAACGCGAAGAACGGCAGCAGCACCGCGCCGGTCGCATACATGTGGTGCGCCCACACGGCGATCGACAGCGCCGCGATGGCGATCGTCGCGTAGACCAGGCCGCTGTAGCCGAAGATCGGCTTGCGGCTGAAGACCGGGAAGATTTCCGAGACGATGCCGAAGAACGGCAGCGCGACGACATACACCTCCGGGTGGCCGAAGAACCAGAACAGGTGTTGCCAGAGGATCGCGCCACCGGTCGCGGGATCGTAGATGTGGCCCCCGAGCACCCTGTCGACGATCGCCCCCATGAACGCTGCCGCGAGCAGCGGGAACACCAGCAGGACCAGGATCATCGTGATGAAGATGTTCCAGGTGAAGATGGGCATGCGGAACATCGTCATGCCCGGAGCGCGCATGCAGACCACCGTGGTGATCATGTTGACCGCGCCCAGGATGGTGCCGAGACCCGTGATGACCAGGCCGAGGAACCATAGGTTCGCGCCGACACCCGGCGTGTGTTCCTCGGACGCCAGCGGCATGTACGACGTCCACCCGAAGTCGGCGGCACCCCGAGGGGTGACCAGGCTGTACACCACCGTGAGCGAGCCGAACAGGAAGAGCCAGTAGCTGAACGCGTTCAGCCGGGGAAACGCGACGTCGGGGGCGCCGATCTGCAGCGGGAGGATGTAGTTCGCGAACCCGAACACCACCGGGGTCGCGTACATCAGCAGCATGATTCCGCCGTGCACGGTGAAGAGCTGGTTGTACTGCTCGTTGGACAGGAACTGCAAGCCGGGACGCGCGAGCTCGGTGCGCATCAGCAACGCCAGCAGCCCGCCGATGAGGAAGAAGACGAAGGAGGTGACGATGTACATCAACCCGAGCGTCTTCGGATCGGTCGTGGTGATCAGGTCGCGAATGACCGCGCCCTTCGGCTTGCGTCGAGGGGGATACGGCCGCTTCGCCTCGACCGGAGCAATCACCGCGTTCATCGGGCCTCCTCACGCCGCACGGGGCGACGATCTCGACGATGCAGACGGACCTGCACGCGTTCGACGGCGTGCGTCCTCAGCCTGCGGGGCAAGCAGATGCGTCCCAGAGTAAGGCGTGTACCTATCCCGCGGAGCGGTTCTCGGTGATTAGTTTTCGATCCTCACGTAGTGCCGGAACGACCTTTTCTCCGAGCAACCGCATGCTCTCCCACGAGGGATCCTCGGGCATGCCGGCACACAACGGATGGGTGGTCACGTCCGGGAGGATCCCCTCCCTGCACCGGCGGATCAGGCCGTCGGGCGTATCCACGAGATAGGTGCCCGCGGCGCGGAGTTCTTCGGTCGTGGTGGATCGATCGAACACGTGCGACAACGCGGTACCGCTCTGGTGCCAGGCGGCATAACCCCGGGCGTCGGCGAGCAGATGATCCCCGTACCGCGCCCAGAATTCGTCCGGATCGGCTGCGCAGAACACCGTTGCCGGTCCGGGCGGGGGCATCATCACGTGCCCGGGCCGGCGCCCGAGCCTCTCGCATTCCGCGCGGTACAGGTCGCGTAGCGCTTCGTCGGCGATCTGGGGCTGGAAATTGAGGCCGAGCCTTGCTGCCCGGCGCGCAGCGGTCGGTGTGCCACCGCCGTAATAGGCGACGGGGTGCGGGCGGGACAAGGGTGCCGGGGTCACGGCGCCGACCCGCCCGGCGCGGTCCACTCGCTGGGTCCGCAGTGCCTCGAGCACCAGTTCGAGTGCGTTTTCCGTGTCTTGCCCGCGACTGGTCCACGGTCGGCGATAGAGCGCGTACTCCTCGGTGCGATATCCGAGCGCGAACACATACGACACCCGGCCACCGGACAGCAGGTCGATCACCGCGATGTCCTCGGCGAGCCGCACGGGGTCGTAAAGATTGACGATCAGCGCAGAGACAGTGATGGGGATCGTGCGGGTCCGGGCCGCGAACGCCGCGGCGACCGGGAGCGGACTGGGCAGGTACCCGTCCTCCAAACCGTGGTGTTCGGAAAGCATGACGACGTCGTGCCCGGTGGATTCCGCGTACTCGACCTGTTCGAGTGCGCGCGCGAACAGCGCCTGCCGGTCGCGTGGTGTCGCACCGGGCGCACGGAAGTCGAAACGGGTCGCGAACAGGGTTCTGGACACGGCAGCCACTCGTTTCTCTCCGGCGTAACTCGGAACAGCCACAGCGTCGTCGTTTCACGCTGTGGGCGATTACCTTGCCGAATCACCGGACAACTGTCCAGACTCCTCGGTACGCGTGTTCCGGGTGTCGGCTCGAGGAGGATCGGTCCATGAACGGCAGGACAGCAGTGGTGATCGGCGGGGCGTCGGGAATCGGCTGGGCCACGGCCCGGCTTCTTCACACTCGCGGAGCGACCGTGGTGATCGCGGACATCGACGGGGCCGCCGCTCGCGCGCGGGCCGGCGAACTGGGCGCAGGCGCCCGTGCGAGCACCACCGACGTCACCGACGAGAGCAGTGTCGAAAGGCTCTTCGCCGAGGTGGTGGCGCGCGAAGGCGCTCCGGACACGGTCGTCGAATGTGCCGGGGTGTCGATGCCGGGGCGCATCACCGACCTCGCGCTCGAGGACTGGCAGACCACGGTCGATGTGTGCCTGACCGGTGCTTTTCTGGTCATGAAGCATGCGGGGCGCGTGGTGCGCGACGGCGGCAGCATCACCACGATCGCGTCGCTCAACGGGCGGCAACCCGCTCCCGGGATGGCTGCGTACTGTGCGGCGAAGGCGGGCGTCCTCATGCTCACCGAGGTTGCGGCGCTCGAACTCGGTGCACGAGGAGTACGAGTGAACGCCGTCTCCCCCGGACTGGTCGACACCCCGCTCACAGCGGGAGTCGCGCTGGTGCCCGGTCTGCGCGAGGACTATCTCGAGAACACCCCTCTCGGACGCGCGGGACGTCCTGAGGAGGTCGCCGAGGTGGTCGCGTTCGTCGCCTCCGATGCGGCGACCTGGATGACCGGAGCGACGATCGACCTCAACGGCGGCGCCCACACGCGCCGCTACCCCGATCTGCTCGCGCACCTCGCCGCGATGGCATCGCCGCTGCCGGACGCCACGAACCCGGGAAAGTAACCGCGATCCACGCCGGTGCGGCGGTGTGGTCCCGGCGGCGCGGACAAGGCATGGCTCTACCCGAGAACGTGTTCTACATTGTGACCGTCGTCACCGAACACTCCGGATTCACCCGACGTTGGGGGAAGGTCATACATGTCGGCACCGAGTACCGCTGTCATCGGCGCGGGAATCAGCGGCCTGACCACGAGCAAGATGCTGTCCGACTACGGCGTGCCCTACACGTGCTTCGAGATGTCCGATCGCGTGGGCGGGAACTGGGCCTTCGGTAACCCCAACGGACGCAGCAGTGCTTACCGTTCGCTGCACATCGACACGTCGAAGCATCAGTTGTCGTTCAAGGACTATCCGATGCCGGCGTCGTATCCCGATTTTCCTCACCACTCCCAGATCAAGGACTACCTCGACGGATATACCGACGCCTTCGCCTCCGCGACAACATCGAGTTCGGCAACGAGGTGCTCCGCGCCCGGCGCCTGGACGAAGGGGGCTGGGAACTCGACCTGGCAGACGGCGGCACCCGGCGGTTCGAGTTCCTCGTTGTCGCCAACGGCCATCACTGGGACCCCCGGGTCCCCCGATTTCCGGGCGACTTCACCGGGGTGGCGATGCACTCCCATCACTACATCGATCCGCAGACTCCGCTCGATTTCGCGGGCAAGCGCATTCTTGTCGTCGGCATCGGCAACAGTGCCGCCGACATCGCCGTCGAACTGTCATCGAGAACGCTTCGGACGGAGGTGACGCTCTCGACTCGGTCGAGTGCGTGGATCGTTCCCAAATACATCGCCGGGCGCCCCGCCGACAAGTACTACCGGACGGTGCCCTACGTACCGCTGGCCTGGCAGCGCAAGCTCGCACAGTGGGGGCAACCCCTGCTCTCCGGCAGGCCGGAGTTGTACGGTCTCCCGTCGCCCAACCACAAATTCTTCGAAGCCCACCCCACGCAGTCGGTGGAGTTGCCACTGCGTCTGGGTTCGGGCGACATCACCCCGAAACCCGACATCGAGCGGTTCGACGGCCGCACAGTGCATTTCGTCGACGGTAGCTCGACCGAGATCGATATCGCCGTCTACGCGACCGGCTACAACATCACGTTCCCGTTCTTCGAACCCGATTTCCTCAGTGCGCCGGACAATCACATCGCGCTCTACAAACGGATCTTCGCACCGGGACTCCCCGACCTCGCCTTCGCCGGTTTCGCACAGGCGACGCCGACGCTGTTCCCCTTCGTCGAATGTCAGGCGCGGGTGATCGCCGCGTATGCCGTCGGCCGCTACGCACTGCCCGCGGACGACGAGATGGAACGGGTCATCGTCGCGGACCAGCAGAAATTCACCGGGCACATGCTCGATCGTCCACGGCACACCCAGCAACTCGATTATTTCGCGTACGAGCACGACATCCGCACACACGAACTGCCGGCCGGACTTGCCCGTGCCCACGGAGGCGACCGATGACATTCCACTCCTTGCAGTTCCGGTCACGCGACGCCGATGTCGACGCCTGGCACTTCCCCGCGAAACCGGGACGGCTCGACGCGTCCGGACGAGCGCCGGTCGTCATCATGGCGCACGGACTCGGAGGAACGAAGGACTCCGGACTCACCCCGTTCGCGGAACGCTTCGCCGATGCGGGGATGCACGTCGTGGCGTTCGACTACCGGGGGTTCGGTTCGTCCGGCGGTGACGACCGTCAGCGCGTGGACCTCGACGGCCAGCTCGCCGATTACCGTGCCGCGATCGACGCGGCGCGGCGCCTCGACGGAGTGGACCCGGATCGCGTCGTACTGTGGGGTGTCTCGCTGTCGGGTGGTCATGTCCTGACGATCGCCGCACACGACTCGGGTATCGCAGCGGTTGTGGCACTCACACCGCTGGTCGACGGCCTCGCCGCCGGACTGCTCGCCGCGCGCCACACACCGGCGGCGAGCCTGCTGAGATCCACCGCCATGGGCGTTCGAAGCAAAGTCGGATCACGAATCGGGCGCGGTGCCAACATGATTCCGCTGGTCGGGGAACCCGGCGACATCGCAGCGTTGAATCTCGACGGGCACCGCGAGGGTTATCTCGCCATCGCGGGCCCGACCTGGCGCAACGAAGTCGACGCGACGATCGTGCTGGAACTCGGTACCTACCGCCCCGGCCGCCACGCCGCGTCGATCCGGTGCCCGGTACTGGTGCAGATCGCGGACTTCGATCGCAGTGCGCCACCCCACTCCGCTGCCCAGGCGGCCTTCCGGGCGCGCGCCGAGGTTCGCCATTATCCCTGCGACCACTTCGACGTATGGCCCGGGAAAGACTGGTTCGAGCCGGCAGTGACGCACCAGATCTTCTTCCTGACACGGCATCTCGCGGACTCTTCGACTCCGAAGCCGGACACCCCCGAGGTCTCCGGCGACCCCGTCTCTCCCCTCCCACCACACTGAGGACGATCACCATGGCCGACACCGTTCAGCAGGCACTGCGCGCACTACTCGACGACGACACCGCGGCGATCGTTCACGACACCGGACGCTGGACCTGGCGAGAGCATCTGACGGAGGCGTCGGCTCAGGCCTCGGCACTGCTTTCGATTCTCGACCACACCCGGCCGGTGCATGTCGGCACGCTACTCGGCAATACACCCGACATGCTGCACGCTGTGGCGGCCGCAGGGCTCGGAGGGTTCCCCCTCGTCGGCATCAACACCACGCGACGCGGCGAGAGCCTGGCCGGAGACATCCGACGCGCCGATTGCCAGGTGGTGCTCACCGATCCGGCGCATGCCCCGCTCCTCGACGGACTCGATCTCGGCGACATCACGGTGCTCGACGTCGCGAGCCCGCAGTGGCGGTTGCTCGTCGAAGGTGCGCCTCCCCTCGAGCCGTACCGCGAGGTGGAGATGATGGACCCGTTCATGCTGATCTTCACCTCCGGTACGAGCGGCGACCCCAAACCCGTTCTGCTCGCTCAGATCATGGTGATCTTCGCGGGCAACAACCTGGTGTCGCGCTTCTCGATCACCTCGGACGACATCGCCTACCTGTCGATGCCGATGTTCCACTCGAACGCGATCCTCGCCGGGTGGTGCGTGTCGCTGTGCAGCGGCGCAGCCATGGCGCCGGCGACGTTCTCCGCGTCGGCCTTTCTCGACGACATCCGTCGTTACGGCGCGACGTACATGAACTATGTCGGCAAACCTCTCGCATACCTTCTGGCGACGACCGAACAGAAGGACGATGCCGACAATCCGCTGCGGGTGGCCTTCGGTAACGAGGCCACCGACCGCGATATCGACGAGTTCGCGAGGCGGTTCGGGTGCACCGTATGGGACGGCTTCGGTTCGACGGAGACAGCCGTGATCATCACCCGCGAGGAGGGCACGCCCGAAGGCTCCATCGGAAAAGGACTCGCCGGCGTGGAGGTGTACGACTCGGTCACCGTCACGCAGTGCGCACCTGCCGAGTTCGACCACAACGGTGCCTTGAGCAACGCGGACAAGGCCATCGGCGAACTCGTCAACACGCAAGGGGGCGGCTTCTTCACCGGCTACTACAACGATCAGGAGTCGACCGACGAGCGGATGCGGCACGGCATGTTCTGGTCGGGCGATCTGGCATACAAAGACGCCGACGGCTGGATCTATCTCGCCGGCCGCACCGCGGACTGGATGCGCGTGGACGGTGAGAACCTCGCGGCAGCACCGATCGAGCGGATCCTCCAGCGGCTTCCGCAACTGAGCCGGGTCGCGGTCTACGGTGTTCCCGACGAACACGTCGGCGACCAGGTGATGGCAGCCATGGTGCTCCGCGACGACACGACACTCACCCCGGATGAGTTCTCCGAATTCCTTGCTGCTCAGGCAGATCTGTCACCGAAGGCGTGGCCGCGCCACGTCCGGATCGACGCCGACCTGCCGGTCACCGCGACCAACAAGATCCTCAAACGCGAACTGAAGGAGCAGGGAACAACCGCCGGAGCCGGCGCGCTGTGGTTGCGGACGGGTACCGACTACACCCCGGTGTCGTAACCGCCCGGCCACGCGGGCACGGGTCGCGCAGGGCCGCTCGCCGACCGCTCAGCTGCTACGTGCGAGGTACTCACCGAGCGCGGGGGCCTTCGGTCCGTCGAGACGCCAGAACGTGTCTCCGTCGTGCGACTCGATGTCGCCGCTGAGGAAACCCGCGACAGCGTCGGCGGCGGTGGTGGGGTCGGGGAAACGTCGCCCCTCCATCGGTCCCCGCGTGATCTCGAGCGCGCCCGTAGTCGTGTCGAAGCGTCCCTGCACGCGGTAACCGCCGACATCGGCGCACACCGCGACGCGCGGGTCGACCTCTTCCGGCTGCGCTGCGGGACGCGCTGCGGGGGCTGCCGTCCGGCGGGGGCTGCGCCGCGTGGGAGCGCACGTACGAGTGGTGTCCTTGACCGCGTCGAGCCCCAGCAGGTCCCAGCGGTCGAGGCCGTGCGCAACGCCACTGAGCGGGATGGGATGACTCCCGGTCGCGGTCCGGCCCGGGCGCTCGGTGAGCCACAGCGCGACCTCTTCCTCGATCCCGGCCTCGATCTCGGCCGACTCCACGATATAGAACGCGGGGGGCTTCTGCCCGAGGTCGACGAAGACCCAGTGCGACGACCCGGTCTCGTCGCTGCCGGCGATGCCGTCCTGCCGACGTGCGAGCCACGGTCCGCCCTCGGTGGTCCGCACGCGGACCACCCGCTTGACCCCGTCGGTACCGCGGACCTTGACGGTGCGCTGGTCGTCGAGAGGTTCTGCGCGTCCGCCGCGCTGTTGAACGTCCGTCACAAAAGCGGCCATGCCCTGACCTGCGATATCACCCATGCCTGCTGTCCTTCTCTCGTGCACGAAAACCGACGCGAGGTGGCGTGACGGCGTCGCCGCACAACTCGGGGGGTCTGCTGGTAACCCTACGGGTCTCAGCCTGGTAACGACAGTTTCTGTGAAGCATCACCGAAATACGTCCCCCTTCGTGGTCAGGGCTTTGACCCGTTCGACGATGCGGTCACGCAGTTTCGAGGGCGTGCGCCACCGCATCGCGAGCTTGTCGTAGTCCATCGCATGCTCGGCGATGATGTCCTTGAGCCGCTCCGCGTCGAGGACGTCGAGTTGCACCCGCAGCCCGGGCTCGCCGGCTTCGCGGTAGACAGCGAACGGGTCGAACGGGCCGGGCGCGCGCTTGCCGCGACGAGCAGGCGCTTTCTGCGCCGGGGCTACGCTCCCTTCCGGGGCTGTGTCGCGAGCCGGGACTGTGTTATCAGGGTCCGCCGCACCGAGCGCATATCGGACACTCGAGGTGCCTCCTGTCCCGGATGCCGGTCCCGCTCCCGGTGACACCGCTCCCTGCGAGAGCACGGTCGACAGCGACTTCGCGAAGCGGGGCGTACGGGCCGCTTCGTCGGCGACGACCCGGACGAGCGCGACGAGTTGTCCCGCCGTCCCCGGCGCGGTGTCGTCGAGCCTGAGCAGTGCCGCGGTCGCTTCGCCGATCTGCATGCGCAGACGAGCCTCGCCGGTATCCGGTTTCGTCACAGGTACACCTGCGCGTTCATCAGAATCGTCTCGGTGAGAATCCGCAGCGCGTCGAACTGCCCCGTATTGCCGTACTTGCGCTTGAGAGTGCCGTACGGCACGAACTCCGCGGAGGCGGCGATCTGGTTCGCTTCCGGAACCCACGCGGGTACGACATCGGCGATCCGGTCGTCACGCTGCAACTGTTCGATGATGCTGCGGTGGAGGTTGGAAGCGCTGCGATACTTCGTGATGACCAGACCGATTTCCCGGAGGGGATGACCCGTGCGCTGGGCAAACTCCTGAATACGCTTCTGCAGCTGGGGAATTCCGTACGTCGACAGGATGTCCGGGATAGTCGGGATCAGATACCCGTCGGCCGATCTCAAACCGTTGAGCGTGAGCATGCCCAGGTTGGGCGGGCAGTCGAGGAGTATGTAGTCGTATCGATCGGCGATCGGTTCGATCGCCTTCGTGAGGATCTCGATCGGCCGATGCGACCCCGGGTCCGCGTACTGCCGGTGACTGAGACCCTCCTGGATCTCGATGAGATCGAGCGAGGACGCCAGGAGATCCACCCCGCGCACGGCCCGGACCGGCGAGACGTCGTGCTGAAGGGCCTTCTCGATGTCGAACGAGGCGGTATCGGATTCGATCGCACCCCGGAACAGCGCCGCAAGGGTGCGGTCGAGCTCGTTGAGTTCCTTCCAGCGCTCCTCACCGATCATCATGGTGGTGAGGTTCGTCTGGGGGTCGAGGTCGACGAGCAGTACCCGCTGCCCGAACTCGGCGGCCATGAACTCGCCCAACGCCGCGGTCGTCGTGGTCTTACCGACGCCACCTTTCAGGTTGATCGTCGCGATTACCCGCGCCACCGTGCACCTCTTCGGAAAGATCGACTGCTCTTCCGATAGAAACGTACACCGCGATCCGGACAAACATGACGTCCGGTCTTATCTGCCCTTCGCCTCGACACCGACTCTCTCCAGCCCGCCCGAGGTATCCGCGCGGACGACCGAGTCGGCAGTTGCGAACCCGCTGAGCGCAAGCGCAGGCGCGCGGTCGACGACCGCGTGCACCACGCGCCCTTCCGACATGAACACGATCATCCCTTCGGCGCCCACCGTCGGAAGGTCCTTCCACACGAGACCCGAGGTATCGAGGATGCGGTTGACCTCGCTCATGAGCAGAGGAACACGGAAGTAGTACATCCGGTCCCAGTCCTCCCCCTGCAGGTCCGCAACCTGCGCGAGATCACCCAGCGTGCGTTCCTGACCGCCGGCGAGCACCTCGCTGAACGCTGATTCGAGCTGGGGATCGTCGACCACCGTCACCGCAGGATCCCCCCCGCATCCTGCGATGACCATCGCCATGACTCCGGCTGCTACCCCTGCCGATACCCGTCGTGCAAACACCCACGCCACCCCCGCCATTCGACCCCCAGATGAACGCGAGGAAACTACCACCGAATCGGACATTTGCACCAGTGAGGCGTCTCACATTTTGGGGACTGGGTGGCCGGACCCTGCCACACGCGGGAAACCTGTGACCGGACACAACGGACACGGTCAATCCTTGCCGGTGAGCTCCGCAATGTCGCTCCGGAGCGCGGTGTGCAGCGAACCGATGAGTTCCGCGGCCGACCCGAACTGGTCTCCGACGAAGTCGGTGTTCTCGGCCGAGAGCTCGCGCGCGCCCGACCGCCCGATGAGATCGTCGATACGCTCGTCGAGGCTCGCGGTGCGGCGTGCGACGTCGACCATGCCCATCCGGCTTTCCGCGTTTCCGAGCAGATCGCCGATCCTGGCGAGCGCCGCCACCCGGGCGAGAAGCTGGTCCCACACGGGATCGAGCGCCGCGACCCGCGCGTCCAGCGCAGCCCGTGCGCCGGCGCCCCGTTCGCCCGGGATACTCCCGATCGCGGCGCCCAATTCCACGAGCAGTCCGCGCAACGACACCGTATCGACGGCGATCTGAGTGATTTCCTCGGCCAGATCGAGCTGGGCCCGCTGTACCGCGAAGTACTCGGAGCGCCACGCCGCCGACGACTCGATCCGGTCGTAGAGGGAGCCCGCCAGGAACAACAGGGTGTCGTACCGGTCGACGAACCGGTCGTCGTCCTCCGGCATCCGGCGCGCGAGGAGATCGGCCGCTCGACGGCCGGCGTCTGCGGCGGGGGTGCGCTCCGACCACCGCGACACACGGTCCACCGCCACGGACAGGGCGGCACCTCGGGCCTGTTCGGCGGGCGCGACCGGCAGCGGCGCCGGAGTCTGCCGCAACGCCGCGAACAACGCTTCTCGCTGATCGAGTTCGAGGTGGAGCCCATCGCGGCGATCCCTGCGAACCGCACGCACACCCTGCGCGTAGTGCGACGGCGAATGCACGATGGTCTGCTCGGCAGCGCGGAGGCGCTTGGCGAGTTCGTTCGCGCGGTATTCGAGGACCAGGCGGGCGGCCCCGGGACGCTGCTTGCCCAGGCGGGCCACGAGATGAGCATGCTCGTCGGAGAGAAGGCGCAACGCTCCGAAACCGTCGACGGTGGGGAATCGCCGACCGGCACGCCGCCGGTTCGCGAGGACCGTGCGTGCCGATTCGTCGAGATGACCCGCGGCCAGCGCGAGTGCCGCCGCATCCGAGAGCGGGCCGTGCCTGCCGTCGATGGCACACCGGTCGCACCAGCGGCGCACCTGTCCCGCGATGCGTTTCCGTCGCAGGCCGGGCGTTTCGAACTCGTCGGATACTTCGGGTCGGTCTGAGCCGGGCATCGGGGCCTCCTCGTCGCCTTACTGTCTTCCACTGTCCCAGAAAACCGCGGTCTTCGATCGGCCCGGCGACGGACCTCGCACTGCCCGGACGAGACTTCGGCACGCGCGTGCGGGCGCATCAGTTCGATTGAGCGGACGCCGTATTCACCATTCGTGATCGATGTCACAGAAAGAGCCGGGCACGATCCTCCATCGGTCCACATGCGCTCGTGGATTGTCAAAATCGTTGCGGCACAAACGCCTACCCGGCGGTACGACGAGGGCAGTCGGCCCCGCTGCAAGTTACCCACCGGTGTTACCGCGCGGTACGAGCGAACGAGCCCACCGCAGCCGGCCTTCTTTCCCGCGGACGACCCCCGAAAAGCCCTGTACGGCAACGTTCGAGACCCGAAAAAGGAACGGTTTCCGCAGGTCACGCCGATTCGGGAAGCCAAACGTGACAAAGCCTCATGTTTCGGCCATGCTGTTACCCGTACGGGGCGTTTCCATCCGCACGGGGGTGTGTGTCGTCGATGGCGACGGCCACCGGATGAGGACAGGGGCGCGTTCGCACCGCCTTGACGATTCGGTTCGACAGAACCACAGCGTCGGCGATCGACACACGCATGCCCACCACACAGCACGAGGAGCCGACCGATCGATGTTCCCGCTCACGTTTACCGATCCGTGACGTAGGAACCGAAGACCGGATAAATTGTCTTCCTCATCGGGGTGGAGCTTTCGACGCGCGGCACCCACGCGCACAACCATGGAGAACGGTGGCAACGAGTATGTTCAAGCGGATCGCAGTGGTCAACCGGGGTGAGGCGGCAGTCCGCCTCATCCGGGCAGTCCGGGAGCTCAACTCCGAACACGGCTACGGCATCAAGACGATCGCTCTGCACACGGACGCCGAACGCCGTGCCATGTTCGTCCGTCAGGCCGACGAAGGCGTCACCCTTCGCCCTTCGACGACGGCCGCGACTTCCTACCTCGATCACGCAGAACTCGAGCGCGCACTCCTCGAAGCGAAAGCCGACGCAGTCTGGGTCGGCTGGGGATTCGTGGCGGAAGATCCCGTCTTCGCCGACCTGTGCGCGCGGCTGAACATCACATTCATCGGTCCGTCCGCGGATGCGATGCGTCTCCTCGGTGACAAGGTCGAAGCCAAACTGCTCGCCGAGAAGGTCGGGGTGCCGGTCGCCCCGTGGTCCGGCGGACCCGTGGAGTCCCGCGCCGATGCGCGTCGTCATGCCCAGGCCATCGGTTACCCGCTCATCATCAAAGCGCGCTCCGGCGGCGGCGGTCGCGGCATCCGCAAGGTCTACGCCGAAGACGAACTCGAACTGGCACTCGAGCGCACGCAGGGCGAAGCCGAACGGTCCTTCGGCGACCCCGTCGTCTTCATCGAACGCCTCGTCACCGACGCGCGCCACGTCGAGGTGCAGGTCATCGCCGACACGCACGGCAACGTGTGGGCTCCCGGCGTGCGTGACTGCTCCATCCAGCGCAAGAACCAGAAGGTCATCGAGGAATCGGCTTCCCCGCTGCTCACCGCGGAACAGTCCGACCACCTGCGCTCGGTGTCCGCCGACCTCGTCCGGGCCGCGGGATACTGCGGCGCCGGAACCGTCGAGTACCTCTACCAGCCGCACTTGAAGACGTTCACCTTCCTCGAGGTCAACACCCGCCTGCAGGTCGAACACCCCATCACCGAGGTCACCACCGGCATCGACCTCGTCAAACTCCAGATCCTCGTCGCCTCCGGAGAGCCCCTCGTGGGTGACTGCCCGCCGGAATTCGGCCACGCGGTCGAGGCACGGCTCAACGCCGAGGATGCCGCCAACGGGTTCGCGCCCGCGCCCGGCACGGTGCAACTGCTCAAATTCCCGCTGGGGTCCGGCCTGCGGGTGGACACGGGCATCGCGCAGGGAGACGTGATCCCTCCCGACTACGACTCGATGGTCGCCAAGGTCATCGCTTGGGGACGGAACCGTGGCGAAGCGCTCGCACGCCTGCGCACCGCCCTGCGAGAAACCACGGTCGTCCTCGACGGAGGCACCACCACCAAATCGTTCCTGCTCGACCTGCTCGACCGCCCGGAGGTCGTCGACGCGTCCGCCGACACCGGCTGGCTCGACCGCACCGGTGCCGGCAGCGAGTCCGGGCCGACGCGAGTCGCCGACATCGCACTCGTCGCGACCGCCGTCGATGTCTACAACGCCGACGAAGCCCGCGAGCGCACCGCGTTCCTCGCGTCCGCACGCGGCGGCCGGCCACGCGCCGGACATGCCGTCGGCCGCAAGATCGAACTGAGCTACCAGGGTCAGGCGTACGAACTCGTGGTCGGCCAGGTCGGACCGCACCGCTACCGGCTCGACACCGGAGTGACCGAGTTCGACGTCGAACTCGAACGTCTCGGAGACTACGAATCGCGGCTCACGCTCGACGGTCGCCGCCACCACGTCGTCTCGATAGCCGGGCCCGCCCATTTCCTCGTCGAGGTCGACGGGATCAGCCACCAGATCAGCCAGGACGAGGCCGGAGTCGTCCGCACTCCGGCGCCCGCTGTCGTCGTTGCCGTCCCCGTCGCGGTCGGCGACGAGGTCGAAGCCGGGCAGACGCTCGTCGTTCTCGAGTCGATGAAGATGGAGACCGCGGTCCGCGCTCCGTTCGCCGGTAAGGTCCGTGAGATCCTCGCCGTCGTCAACGCCCAGGTGGACGCCGGCGCCCCGCTGCTGCGCGTCGACCAGATCGTCGAAGAAGTCGTCACCGAAGCCGTCGAGCGCGTGGAGTTCCCCACCCCCGGACCGGCGCTCAGCGACGATCTCGCTGCGGATGCGCTGGCGCGGCTCGATTCGCTCGGAGCGCTCATCACCGGGTACGACGTGTCGGCCAAACGGACCGCGGCGCTTCTCGCCGAGTACGAGCGTCTCTCGGCAGGTGTGCGGTCGTGTGATCTCGTGCGCGCCGAACTCGCTCTGCTGACCACGTTCGCAGACGTCTGCGACCTTTCGCGAAACCGTCCGACCGACGAAGAGCGGAACACCGAAGACCGCGTGCACAGCCCCCGCGAGTTCTTCCACGGCTATCTGCAGTCGCTCGACGTCGAGGTCGGCGGTCTGCCCGACAGCTTCCGTGCTCGCCTCTCGCGCGCGTTGCGCCATTACGACGTGACCGACCTCGCGCGCACCCCCGACCTCGAGGACGCCGTATACCGGCTGTTCCTCGCGCTCGAACGTATCGAGACGCACGTGCCGGTCGTCACCGCACTGCTCGAGCGCTGGACCGACCGCCACGACACGGAGGCCGGCGTCTCCCACGAACTCAACGAAGTCCTCGACCGGTTGATCGGCGCGACGCAGGTCCGCTTCCCGGTCATCGGCGACACCGCACGCAACTTGCGCTACAGCTACTTCGAAGAGCCGATGATCCGGAAGGCGCGCGAGCAGGTGTACGACGGGGTGCGCGGTTCGCTCGCCTACCTCTCCGAACACCCGCAGGCGGCCGACTACGCGCAGCGCATCGAGTCCCTCGTCACCACGCCCGAACCTCTCATCGACCTTCTCGCCCAGCAGATTTCACGCCCCGGCACCGTCCCCGGTCCGCTGCTCGAAGTCATCACGCGACGCGCGTACAAGATCCGGACCCTCGAGGACGTGCGGTCGTGCGTCGTCGACGGGCGCCAATTCGTCACCGGAAACTTCGATCTGCGGGGTACCCGGCTGTACCTGATCTCCGCGGAGACATCGCATTCCGGCCTCGCCTCGGTACTCGACGCAATCGAGCAATCGGCGTCGACGCTGCCCGGTGTCGAGAACCTGGTGATCGACCTGTACGTCGCCTGGGAGGACGCGCCGGCCGACGCGGACGCTCAAGCCGCGGCGCTGTCCTCGGTCCTGTCCACCCGCGAGATCATCGCGCGCGCACGACGCGTGACGGTGACGGTGTGCCACACCGATATCGCCGAAGAGCACGTATTCACCTTCCGCGCCTACGAATCCGGGTACGCCGAGGAAAGCAACATCCGCGACATCCACCCGTTGACGGGGCAGCGTCTCGATCTGTGGCGACTGAAGAACTTCGACGGCACGCGCCTGCCCTCCAACCCGGACACGTACCTGTATCACATTGTCGCGAGGGACAATCCGTCCGACGAGCGCTTCATCGCCCTCACCGAAGTGCGAGATCTGACCCAGCAGCGCGACGACAGCGGCCGCATCGTGAGCCTGCCCGCCTTCGAACGCGCCCTCGCGAGTTCGCTCGACGGCATGCGCCGTGCCCAGGCCGCACGCGGTGGACGACGCCTCGATACGAACCGCGTGGTCCTCTACGTCTGGCCCGTCGTCGACCTCGACGTGAAGGATCTGCGCCGGATCGCCCGCAGTGCCGCACCGTTGACCGTGGGTGCGGGCCTCGAGGAGATCACCGTCATCGGATGGTTGCGCGAGAACCCGGGTCAGCCCGCGCGTGAAGTCGCGTTGCGCTTCTCGTACCGATCCGGCGCCGGTGTCGTCGTGCGGGTCACCGAGCCGCCCAAGGAACCGCTCAAGCCGCTCGACGAGTACACCCAGAAGGTGCAGCGCTCGCGGGCCCGCGGAACCGTGTACCCCTACGAGCTGATTCCGCTGCTGACCGGCAGCGACGGTACGTTCGTCGAGTACGACTTCGACGAGCAGGGACAGTTCGGCGCCGTCGACCGCCCGTACGGCCGCAACACCGCCGGCCTCATCGTCGGCATCGTGGACACTCCGACGCCCCGCTATCCCGAGGGCATGACCCGGGTTGCTCTGTTCGGAGATCCCACCAAGGCACTCGGCACCGTCGCCGAAGCCGAGTGCTCACGCCTGGTGGCCGCGATCGACCTTGCCGAGAGTCTCGGCGCGCCGGTCGAGTGGTTCGCGTTGTCGTCGGGTGCCACGATCTCCATGGACTCGGGTACCGAGAACATGGACTGGGTGTCGCGGGGTCTGCGCCGCATCATCACGTTCACCCAGAGCGGCGGCGAGATCAACATCATCGTGACCGGCATCAACGTCGGCGCACAGCCGTACTGGAACGCCGAGGCGACGATGCTCATGCACACCAAGGGCATTCTCGTCATGACCCCGGACAGCGCGATGGTGCTCACCGGCAAGCAATCGCTCGACTACTCCGGCGGAGTGTCCGCGGAGGACAACTTCGGTATCGGCGGATACGACCGCGTGATGGGTCCGAACGGCCAGGCCCAGTACTGGGCACCGAATCTCCGAGTAGCGGTCGAAACACTCTTTGCGCACTACGCGCACGCCTATGTCGCTCCCGGCGAGCGCTTCCCGCGCAAAGCCGACTCCGCCGACCCGGTCGATCGCGACGTGCGCCTCTACCCGCACGTCCACCCGTCGAGCGACTTCACCACGGTCGGCGAGATCTTCTCGTCCGACACCAATCCGGACCGCAAGAAGCCGTTCGACATCCGCACCGTGATGCGCTCGGTCGTCGACCAGGACCACGCCGTGCTCGAACGGTGGGCCGACATGGCCGACGCCGACACCTCGGTGGTGTTCGACGCGCACCTGGGTGGTACCCCGGTCAGCGTGATCGGGATCGAGTCGCGCGCCATCCCCCGCAAGGGCTGGTTCCCGACAGACGGGCCGGACCAATGGACGTCCGGGACGTTGTTCCCGAAGTCGTCGAAGAAGACGGCCCGCGCCATCAATGCCGCAAGCGGAAACAGGCCGCTCGTGGTGCTCGCGAATCTGTCGGGCTTCGACGGATCACCCGAGTCGCTGCGCAACCTGCAGCTCGAGTACGGCGCCGAAATCGGCCGGGCCATCGTCAATTTCGACGGTCCCATCGTCTTCGTGGTGGTGTCCCGGTACCACGGCGGAGCATTCGTCGTGTTCTCGGGCGCACTGAACGAAAACATGGAAGTACTTGCCGTCGAAGGCTCGTTCGCGTCCGTTCTCGGCGGCGCTCCCGCTGCCGCGGTGGTCTTCACCCGGGACGTCAACAAGCGCACGGCGAGCGATCCCCGCATCACGGAGATCGAGTCACGTCTGGCGGCAGCCGAAGACGGGGAGAAGTCCCGTCTCGGTGTCGAACTGGGCGCCTTGCGCGTCGCGGTACGGTCCGAAAAGCTCGGCGAGGTCGCTGCGGAGTTCGAGGCGATCCACAACATCCAGCGTGCCCAGCGGATGGGCTCGGTGCACCGGATCGTTCCCGCCGCCGAATTGCGCCCGCAGATCATCGCTGCCGTGCAGCGAGGAATGGCGAAATCGCTCGCCTGACACGGCCGAGCACAGGGGGCCCGCACCGATCGGTGCGGGTCCCCTGTGTGTGTGCCTCCGGACACAAGACCCTGTGCAGCACAAACGATCCGGGACGCAATGCACGTCGATTTCTGACTTCTTTCTCAGGAATGTTTCATGTCCGGCTCCTACCTTCGGTACTGAGGACCAGTAAGGAAAGGGGTGCGGAAATGCGCATCGACAAGCGATGGCTCATCGCGGGTGTCGCGGCAGTGGCCGTGGCAGCCGGTTCGGTGGGGATCGCAACCGCTGTGGACTCCAACGAGCCCACAGGTCCGGGCCAGGTGACGGCACAGACCCAGGACGACACGCAGGAAGCGGAGGACGGCCAGGACACCCACGACTCCACCGATCGGGGCCGCGAACGTCCGGACTCGGCGACGGCTCCGGACGCGCAGCGTGGTGTCGAACGCGAACCGGGTGACCGCACGCGCTACGGCGGAGAGCGACCCGACGGACCGAGAGGACCGCATTCGGACCGCGAGACCGGACCCGAGGAGGGTGACGGACCTCGTGCAGAGCGCGGACAGGGCGACGGCCTGCGCGACGGGCGCGGACCCGGTGCCCACCATCGTGAGCACGAAGGCGAGCACCCGGACCACGACTCCGGACCTCATGACACCGAGCAGGACGGTACGCACACCTAGGCCCCTGCTCGCCGTCCGGCGAGGTGGACCACCGGAACAAGAGCCCTGCCGCGCATGCGCGGAGGGGCTCTTCGTGCCTCGGTCGCTGTCGACCGACCAGTTAGGTCACACCATGGCGAAGGCCCCTTCCATCTCGGATGGAAGGGGCCTTTCGTCTCGATCGGATCAGAGCCAGCGCGGGGGCGTCAGGTCTCCGGCTTCGACGCCGACGGCGCCGCGTCCGGCAGCCCACCGCACCACTGAGGGAAGCGAACCGCGCACCACGTGGATGGCTTCCGCGTCCGGCGTCACGGCGATCGTGCTGCCGCCGTCGACCTCGAGTGCGATACCCGCGCCGAGTTCCTTCTTCCGCCACATGCCGACGATGTCGTCGAGCAGCGACTCGAGGACCACCTTCGGGAAATCACCGAAGCGTCCGCCGTTGTCGAGATCCACCGCGTGGATCCAGACCTCACGCGTGCGCATCCAGACAGTTTCCTCGGCAGGAACCAAGCGGCCCTGCGCGGTCCGGACCTGCGCCTGCCACGCGGACTCCGGCAGGTGACGCCACTTCTCGTCGAGCCGGGCCACGGTGTGAGCGAACAGGTTACGAAGCGCGGCGGGACTCAGCGTGGCGCCCTCGGCGATCTCCTGCGCCCGCTGCTCGGTGGAGGCGTACATCGGGGTCTCCACACCGGTGGCAGCCCAATCCATCAACCGGCACAGTGCGGCCGCGTTGTACCCGATATGCGCCGTCAGGTGCTGGCGGGTCCACCCGTCGAGGAGGGTGGGTCCGGCGAGTTCGTCGTCGGTCAGTTCCGCGAGCCGCTGCGACAGGTACGCCGTGCCGCGCCGTGCGATGAGCAGGCGTTCGGAGAGTTCGAGATCGTTGAATCCCACGGTCTTCCTTCTCCTACTTGATGATCGTCTTGTTCTTGACGGACCCGAGGCCCTCGATGGTGACCTCGCAGACGTTGCCGTCCTGGATGTAGCGTGCCGGCTTGCGGGCATGGCCCACACCACCGGTGGTGCCGGTGATGATGACGTCGCCGGGCTGCAGCGTGACGATGTGCGAGATGTAGTCCACCAGCTTGGCCGGGGTGAACACCAGATCGTTGGTGTTCGACGACTGCATGACCTCACCCTCGAGGCGGGTTTCGATCTTGGTGCCGAGCTTGTAGTCGGTGTCGAGGACGGGGCCGAAGCCGCTGGTCTTCTCGAAGGTCTTGCCCTGGTCCCACTGCAGCGTGCGGTACTGGTAGTCGCGCATCGTGTAGTCGTTGATGACCGAGTAACCCGCGATGTACTCCTCGGCGTCGGCCTCGGACACCTGGTACGCCTGCTTGCCGATGACGACGGCGAGCTCGGCTTCCCAGTCGAGCTGCGAACCGGCGTACGCCGGGACGATCACGTCGTCGTACGGGCCGGTGAGGGCTTCCTTGAACTTCGAGAACAGCGTCGGGAACTCGGGGAGTTCGCGACCCATCTCCTGGATGTGGGTGGCGTAGTTGAGTCCGACGCACACGATCTTGCCGGGGCTGGGGACGACGGGTGCGTAGTCGGCATCGGCGAGGTCGACGGTCTTGCCCGCTGCCTTCTCGGCGACGGCCTTCCAGTCTGCGTCGTTCAGCAGTTCGGACAGATCGGCGTAGCCGTCGATCACGGTGGCGGTGGAGTCGTCGTCGACACGCACCGCAGCGGTTGCGCCGTCGAGTCGGAGAGTTGCAAGTCGCATGGTGGGTCAGGCTCCTTCGGAGATGATGGTGCGGTTGAAGTGCAGACGCTCCACGATGGGTGCGTCCGAGAACGCGAACAGGTCGACGCCCTCATCGGTTTCGAGCGACCACTCGACCCAGGACGGGACGACGATCATGTCGCCCTTGGCAACATCGTGCGGGGTTCCGCCGAGATCGAAGCGACCCTGGCCTTCGAACACCTGGAAGACGAGCGACCCTACGTCGCGACGGGGGCGGGTGTGCGCGCCGGCGCGAAGACGGTGGAACTCGGCGCGGATCGTCGGCATGACGTCGCCGCCGGTGGTCGGGTTGGTGTAGCGGATCGCGGCGTGGCCCGGCTCGGGCGTCGCGGCGTAACCCTCGTCCTCGAGCGCAAGCTGCTCGGTGAGGGCGCGATCGGTGTGCTCCCAGCGGTAGCAGGCGATGGGCGAGCTGGTCTTGCGGTCGAGCCCGACGAGCGGACGCAGACCGGGATGGACCCACAGTCGCTCGGAGCGTGAGATGTCCGGCGTTCCCTCGTCGGTCACGCCGTCCGAACCGAACTCGAAGAATCCGGTGTCGGTGTAGTGAACGAACGGAATGTCGAGACCGTCGATCCACGCCATCGGCTGATCGGTCTCGTTGTGGTGGCCGTGGAAATTCCACCCGGGCGTGAGCAGGAAGTCACCGCGGCGCATCGCGACGGGGTCACCGTTGACGACGGTCCACACGCCTTCACCCTCGACGACGAATCGGAAGGCGTTCTGGGAGTGGCGGTGCTCCGGTGCGGTTTCCTTCGGGCCGAGGTACTGGATCGCTGCCCACAGGGTGGGCGTGATGTACGGGACTCCGCCGAGGCCGGGGTTCGCCAGGGCGATCGCACGGCGTTCACCACCGCGCCCGACGGGCACGAGGTCGCCCGCGCGCTGCGCGAGCGGGTAGAGCGTCGACCACTTCCAGACGAACGGAACCGCCTTGGAGGTCGGCGCCATCGGCATGAGGTCCCCGAGCTGCGTCCACAACGGATCGAGATGCTCGGCCTCGAAATCGTCGTAGAGCTTCTGCAGTTCCGGGTCGTGCTCGGTCATGATTTCTCCTCGCGAAACGACACACACGTTGGGCGTTGATCACAACCTATGCCGCACCGTCCGCCAGAGCACACAATATTCTTCCCTGTGGAATCTTGACGTAGATCTCATCCTTCGATGTGTGCGACGTCCACCTCGAGGCCCCGGATCGCCGCCCGCATCTGCTGCACCAGTTGCCCGTGCAGGTGCTGCCGGTACCGGGTCGCGGGTACCGCTGCGGTGAGCGCCGCGATCGCGTGCCCACGACCGTTCCGCACCGCGACCCCGAATGCCGCGACGCCCTGTTCGGTCTGCTCGACGTTGACGGCGAATCCCACGCGCCGGGCCGCTTCGAGTTCACTGACGAAGATCTCGAACTCACCGGGAGCGAGCCGCCGGTCCGTCTCGGATGCGGTCGGGCCCTGGCTGATGGTCGGCGGGCCCGCCGGTCGGAGGTACAGCTGTTCGAGCGTGCGCCGGGGGAGTTCGGCGAGCAGGATGCGCCCGCCCGCGGTGAGTTCCGCCGGGAGTACCTGGCCTTGCCTGTCCCCCACACGCAGCATCGTTGCCGCTTCTGCCGTGTACAGGAAACGTGCCTGCGACCCGATCCGGAGAACCAGGTTGATGGTCTCGCCCGTCATCATCGCGAGCGCCTCCATGTGCGGACGCGCGATATCGGCAAGCTCTCTGGTCCATCCGTGCTTCGCCGGCCCGGCCCCCATCGCGGGACCGGGGTGGTAGCGGCGCTTCTCGTCCTGCACGGCGAAGCCCCGGTAGACGAGCATCGCCAGGAGCCGATGCGCGGTCGACGGCGCGGTGCCGAGCGCCTCCGCCGCGTCCTTCACCCGCAGTGCTCCGACGTCGCGGAGCAACTGCAGCAGGTGCAGCGCGTTGTCCACGGACTCGAGCGAGTACGACGGCTTCGTGATGCGTTTGCCTGGTTTCGGCGCATTCTGCATAGAAGAACTTTATTGCACCGAGCACGTGAGCGCATCAACGTTGGATTCATGCACATCTCCCCAGGGGCCACCGTCGCCTCCGGTGCACGCCGTCTGCCCATGGCTCCCGGCAGCATCGCAGCAGTCGTCGTCTGCTGGCTGTTCGTCGTATTCGACGGATACGACCTCATCGTCTACGGCAACGTGATCCCCAGCCTGCAGGACGAATGGGGAATCAGTTCCTCGACGGCCGGCACACTCGGCAGCCTGGCATTCCTGGGCATGATGATCGGCGCCGTTCTCGCGGGCCGGTTGTCCGACGCGATCGGACGCAAACAGGCGGTGGTCGGCTGCGTTGTCGTCCTCTCCGTGTTCACCGCGTTGTGTGCCGTCGCTCCCGGACCTGCGGTCTTCGGCATCCTGCGCCTGATCGCCGGAATCGGCCTCGGCGGACTGGTGCCGACGTCCAACGCCCTGGCTGCCGAACTGGTGCCGAACAAGTGGCGCGCCGCCGTCGCGACGATGATGATGTCCGGCGTGCCGATCGGCGGTTCGATCGCGGCCCTCGTGGGCATCCCGGTGATTCCCCACTGGGGCTGGCGCCCGATGTTCCTCTTCGCGCTGATCCCGCTCTTCATTCTCGTTCCGCTGGCGATCAAGGTGCTGCCCAAGCACGCCCCCGATGCCCATCCCGGCAACGCCGCGGGCGGCTTCAAGGAACTGCTCGGTACCCGTTTCCGCGCCGTGAGCATCATGTTCGCGGCGGTGACCGTGGTGACCCTGCTCTCGTGGTACGGCCTCGGCACCTGGCTTCCCAAGCTCATGCAAGGTGAGGGCACCGACCTGGGCAACGCGCTGACTTTCGCGCTGGCGCTCAACCTCGGCGCCGTCGTCGGCTCGTTCGTCACCGCCTGGGGCGGCGTGCGCTGGGGTTCGGTGCCGACGAGCATCGTCGCCGCGCTGATGGCCGGTGTCGCGCTGCTGACCCTGCTGCTCGATCCGCCGGTCGCCGCGGTGTACCTGATCTTCGTGATCGCCGGTGTCGGTACCCACGGCACCCAGGCACTGATCATCGCGGCCGTCGCGTCGTACTACCCCGACCACCTGCGGGGCACGGCGCTCGGCTGGGCTCTCGGCGTCGGCCGGATCGGTGCCGTTGCCGCCCCACAGATCGGTGGATGGCTGCTCGCCGCCGGACTCGGCGCCCACTCGAACTTCATCCTCTTCGGCGTCAGCGCCTTGATCTCGGCGCTGTTGCTCACGGTGATCTGGCAGAAGTTCCCCGTCCGCCACGACGCGCCGCGCGGCCCGATCCTCACTCACTGATCTCACAATTCCCCCCACCCGAAGGAGTGTCATGTCCGATCTGAAGGACGCGCGAGTACTGATTGCCGGCGGCGGCATCGGTGGCGTCGCCAACGCCCTCGCTCTCGCCTTGAAGGGTGCGAACGTCACGCTCTTCGAGCGCGCCGCCGAGTTCGGTGAGGTGGGCGCCGGACTCCAGATCGGACCGCACGGCTCGCGCATCCTCCAGTCGCTCGGCGTCTACGACGAGGTGATCGCCAAGGGTGTGCTGCCCAAGAACCTCGTCTTCCGCGACGCTGTGACCGCCGAAATCCTCACCAAGGTAAACCTCGGCCGCGACTACCAGGAGCACTACGGCGGCGTGTACTTCGTGGTACACCGCTCCGACCTGCACTCGGTACTCGTTGCCGCTGCACGTCGCGCGGGAGCCGACCTCCGCACCGATTCGACGGTGACCGATGTCGTCACCGAGGGTGACACCGTGCGCGTCATCCTCGAGAACGGTGAAGAGCACATCGGTGACATCGCGCTCGGGATGGACGGGCTGCACTCGCGCCTGCGTCCCAAGCTGTCCGACGACAAGCCCGTCGGCTCCGGCTACGTCGCGTTCCGCGGCACCTTCCCGATGAACGAAGTCCCCCTCGAAGAGGACATCGAGGACGTGGTGGGCTACATCGGCCCGCGCTGCCACTTCATCCAGTACCCGCTTCGCCAGGGCGAGATGCTCAACCAGGTCGCCGTCTTCCAGTCGCCGGCGTTCCTTCGCGGCGAGGAGAAGTGGGGCAGCCCCGAGGAACTCGCGCACGCCTACGACCACTGCCACGAAAGTGTCCGCTCCGCCCTGAAGTACCTGTGGACGGACCGCTGGTGGCCGATGTTCGACCGCAATCCGATCGACAACTGGGTCGACGGCCGCATGCTCCTTCTCGGCGATGCCGCACATCCGCCGCTGCAGTACCTGGCTTCGGGCGCCGTGATGGCCCTCGAGGATGCCAAGTGCCTCGCCGACTACGCGTCCGAGGACTACAAGGGCGACAACGCGAACTGGCCGAAGATCCTGCAGGATGTCAACGCCGAGCGCGCGCCGCGCTGCAACCGCATCCTCACCACCGGCCGGATGTGGGGCGACCTGTGGCACCTCGACGGTGCAGGCCGCGAAGCTCGCAACGAGTTGTTCCGCATCCGCGACACCTCGAGCTACAAGTACACGGACTGGCTGTGGGGTTACTCCTCGGACCGTAACCGCTGAGCCGGGACACCCCCGCGCGACGATCACACCTGTGGCCCGCAGATCCGGAAGATCTGCGGGCCACAGGCCTGTCATGCGTCCTACACGATTGTTTCGCTCAGCTCCGCGAGTCGGCGTTCCGCGCGCACCACTGCGTCGCGGGCCTCGGCAAGATCCGCCCGGATCGCCTCGAGGTGCCGTCGGATGCCGAGTGTCATGTCCCCCGGTTCCGGGATCGAGACGACGAAGGAGCCCCTTCCCTGCCGCGTCTCGATGAACCCTTCCTTCCGCAGCACTTCCTGCGCGTCCTTCACCACGGACGGCGACACCGCGTAGTGAGCCGCGAGCTCGTGGATCCCCGGGAGCTGGTCGCCGACTGCCCATTCGTTCCACGTCATCCGGTGCTGGAGATCGGTTGCGACGGCTTCGTACTTGTAGGCCATACCGCACACCGTAACACTTTTACGTAACACCGGAACGGTGTTGTCGCCGGTGCTGCTCTTGGACCGGCCACAACCGCGGTGTCGTGCACGCCGGACCGCGCGGTGTCCGGGCGCAGGCGATGAACGCCGACGGCAGCCTCGAAGACGATTTCGTCATCACCGGACAGGGACGCCTCGTTCACCTGTGCAACGCCCCGTCACCCGGCGCCACGTCGTCCCTCGCCATTGCCGAACACCTCGTCGCGACGGCCCTCGAACGCGTGCGCCGAGGACGCCCACGCGTAGAGACGAACGAATACGGGCATGCTCACCGGAAGAATTCCCCACGACGCTAGGAGCATCGACATGGCACGTATCGCGGTTTTCGGCGGACACGGCAAGGTGGCGCTCCACCTCGAACGTCTCCTCTCCGACGCCGGCCACGAGGTCAGCGCGGTCATCCGCAATCCCGACCACGCCGACGACGTGCGCGCCGCCGGTGGCACGCCGGTGGTTGCCGACGTCGAACAACTCGATGCGCTCGCGTTCAACGAGTTGCTGCAGGGTCACGATGCGGTCGTGTGGTCCGCAGGCGCAGGCGGGGGCAGCGCGCTCCGCACATACGCCGTGGACCGCGACGCCGCGATCGCATCGATGACGGCCGCGCAGCAGGCGGGTGTCCGGCGGTATGTGATGATCTCCTACTACGGGTCGCGTCCGGATCACGGTGTGCCGGAGGACAACAGTTTCTACGCCTACGCCGAGGCGAAGGCCGCGGCCGACACGCATCTGCGGGCCGCCGAGTTGGACTGGACGATCCTCGGGCCGAGCAAACTCACGCTGGATCCGCCCACGGGCCGCATCGACATCGCGGGTCACGGCGCGACCGAACCGGGCGAAGTGTCGCGTGCAGATGTGGCAGCCGTCGCCGCCGCGGTACTCGAGCGACCCGAAACCGCCGGTCTCACCATCGAATTCAACAACGGCGACACGCCGATCGGCGAGGCGCTGGACGCACTCCGGTAATCCGGCCTACGTCGGAAGTCGTACTGCGGTTACGTCGCCGGACGGACGACGGTGACACGCCGGAAAACTAGCGTCGTCACCATGACACACAACACTTTCTCGCCCCGTACCGCGGTGATCGTGGCCTACAGCTGGGTCACGCTCATCGCGTTCGGTGCAATCCTCACCGAAACAGTCATCCTCTACCCCAACGTTTTCCACGATCCCCCGGCGTCTCTGGATCTGACCGTCGAGTTCATGTCGGAAGCCGGTCCGTCGGACTTCTTCCCGCCTCTGGGTGCGCTGACGGTAGCCCTCGCAGTGGCGTCCGTGTTCCTGCTCCGGCGCGACAAGAAGGTCCGGCCGTGGGCGGTGGCGAGCCTGATCTCGCTGGTCTTCGGCGAGTTCGCGTTCTCGGCCTTCTACTTCTGGCCACGGAACACGATCATGTTCGACGAAGGGGCCGCCGTGCATTCTGTCGAGGTTCTCCGACAGACCGCGGTCGAGTTCGAGACAGGCCACTGGGTTCGTCTGACCATGAGCGGCGTGACTGCCGTCCTGGCCTTCGTCGCGTTGTTCAAGGTGCTCGCGGCTCGCACGTCCACGCCTGTGCCGGTCGAGGCTAGGGTCGGGTGACACGCCCGGTAGTTCCGCTCGCGGGCGTACGGCGAGGTGACGACCCCTCGCCGTACGCGCATTTCTGGTCCGGGTCCAGGCGGCCGCCGGTAATCTCGCCGACGTAGCGCCGATCGCCACAGGTGCGGGCGGGATCGCCGGGTACTCCGTCACTGCCGCCCGGAACGGTGATCACACGCACGACCGGAGGAAAGGCACCGACCATCTCCGCGCAGACCAGCCCAGCAGCCGGAAATATGTTCCGGCAGGACCGCACGACCGATGCGCTCCTCGCCGGGGGATTGTTCGCGATCATCTGCATCGCGATCGCCGCCGATCTCGGGGGCGGCGAGCAGGGGCCACCTGCGCTCGCCTTCCTGTTCGGCGCGTTGTTCGCCGCACCGGTCTTCTTCCGCCGGCAGCGCCCGGTCACCGTTCTGCTCGTCACGGCCGCCGTCCTGGTGGCGTATTACGCCCTGGGGTTCCCGCCCATCGGCTTGGCCCTCCCGCTTGCGGTGGCGCTGTACTCGGCCGCGGAGTCCGGGCACCTGCGATGGGCGATCGCCGTTTCGGGCGCGCTGGTGATCCTCTCGACAGCGGTCAGGATGTTCCAGGGCGATGATCTTGCCTACCTGCTCGGATTCGAATCGGCGGGGTCGGTGGGTCTGATGGCGGCGGTGATCGCACTTGGCGACAGCGTGCGGTCCAGACGCGCACTCGGCCGAGAACTGGTCCGCAGGGAACACGCGGCCCGCCTCGAGCGCGAACGCGAGGCCGCCCGTCGCGTCGAACGCGAACGGCTGCAGATCGCACGCGATCTCCACGACCTGCTCGCGCACACCGTGTCCGTGATCTCGCTGCACACCGACGTGGCTGCCGAGTCCCTCGACGACGATCCCGCCCTCGCACGCCGATCGCTGGTGGCCGTTCGCGACTCGTGTTCGCGCGCGGTGTCCGAACTGCATGCCACGGTCGAGGCACTCCGCTCCCCCGCCGGCACCACAGCACGCGGGGACCACTCGCCTACACCCGGACTCGCCGAGATCCCTCGACTCGTCGACACCGTCTCCGACGCAGGCGTAGCGGTGCACATCGAATCCCGGGGCACCCCGGCAACACTGCCCGCCGTGGTGGACGCGACCGCGTACCGGGTGATCCAGGAGGCTCTGAGCAACGTCCTCCGTCATTCCGATGCGACGAGAGTCGTTGTCGCCCTGGACCACCACAACGATGTACTGCGAGTCTGCGTGAGTGACAACGGCCGCGGGTCGCGGGGTGGCCGCACCACCGGATGGGGCCTGACCGGCATGCGCGAACGCGTCGCGTTGCTGGGCGGGACCGTCGACACCGGCACTCCGGACGGCGGAGGATTCGTCGTCGATGCCCGCATTCCCGCGGGGGGTCCGTCATGATCCGGGTCGTGCTCGTCGACGATCAGGCTCTTGTGCGTGAAGGACTGCGCGCATTGCTCGAGCGCACGGACGACATCGTGGTGGCGGGCGAGGCGGACGACGGGGACGCAGGCGTGCGCGTGGTCACCGAGACGCGTCCCGATGTGGTGCTGATGGATATTCGGATGCCCGGGACCGACGGGATCGCCGCGACCCGCCGGATCATCGGCGATCCGGCACTTTCCCACGTGCACGTGGTGGTACTCACGACATTCGACACCGACGACAACGTGCTCGACGCGATCCGTGCGGGTGCCGTCGGCTTCCTCGTGAAGGACACCGCACCCGGAGATCTCCGCAACGCGATCCGCACCGTGGCGGGCGGGGACGCCATGCTCTCGCCGACTGTCACCCGGCGCGTGATGCAGGCCGCCGCACGCGGGGCAGGCGCGCGCGACACCGGGCAACTCGACGGACTCACGAACCGGGAACGCGAGATCCTTGCCGAGGTCGGCCTGGGTCTGTCGAACGAGGGGATCGGCTCGAAGCTGTTCATCAGTCCCGCAACGGTCCGCACGCATGTGACCCGCATCCTCACCAAACTGCGTGCGCGCGACCGCGCCGGCCTCGTCGCGATCGCCTTCCGTACCGGCCTCGTCACGCCGGAGGATCGGTAGACCCCGGTCGTTACCCGAACCCGAACAGCGGCGGGATGACGACGACCGCAACCGCGGCCCACACGCCGTAGACGGGCAGGTACCGCGTCTGCCAGCGTTCCACCGCGTCGAAACCGCAACGGCGGCGCAAGAAGCGGACGCCGAACCACCCCGCCCCGACCAGGTTGACCAGCAGGACCAGGTTCAGCCCGAGCGCCGTCACCTTGTTGGCGGTGAATCCGAACTCGGCGATCCGCGTGAGCATCGCGGCGAGCATGAGTGCGTCGACGGCCAGCGCTGCGGCGACCAGAACGACCTGAAGAGTGTCGAACACGTCCGGAGGCGCGTGCGGGTCGCGGGCGGAGATGGAATACAGCAACAGCCCGAGGACCAGCACCAGGATCAGATCCATAAGGATGAGCAGTTCGCGATCGACGCCCAGGATGCTGCGCGATGCCACGGACGCGACGAACAGCGCGAGCAGCATCGCGACGGTGAGCGGCGTGAACACCCGGGTGAGGACGGGAGCGATGTTCTCGATCACCTCCTGTTTGGCCTCGACGAGCCAGGCCGCCGCGATCATCGCTCCGGGGGGCGCGAAGGGCACGACCCATTGTTCGAGGAACCACTCGACGTCGACGCCCAGCGCACCGAAGGCCCCGAGCGTGAGTCCGACGAGGACCGCGCCGCCGAGCGCGAGCAAGGTCAGATAGACGACCCACTCCCCGGTGAACCTCACGAAGTCCATCCGCCGCCGTTGGGATCGCCACTCGCCTCCCACGTACGCGACTCCCACGACGAGCCACAACAGAATGGGGGCGTGGATCGCCGCGATGATTTCGGTGGAGCCGGCGCCGACGAACGGGAAAAGGTTCAGCGCCGACGCCGTGAGCAGGAACGGAATCGCCAGGGCCGCCGCGGCGCGCACCGGCATATCGCGCTTCCAGGCGAAGTATGCGACGAGGAACGGCAACACGAACAGCGATGCATTGCGTACCAGTGCCTGTTCCGGGAGCCACTCCAGTCCGGCTTTGACGGCCACCCCCGCGCAGGCCGCGAGCGCGATCACCACGCCCAGCTCACGCGGATGCCGGCCGGAGGCGGACTCGGTGCCTGCCGGAACGAGCACGAGTTGCTTCCACAGGCGGTCGGAATGTTCGCGGGCGAACTCGCGAGAAATCTCGTCCACGCTGCCCATGCGTCCCACCGCGACCAGGAATGCTTCGCTCGACGTCAGCCCGGCAGCCGAGAGATCCTCGACCTGATCCCGCAGGTGGCCTTCCATCTCGTCGACGTCGAGCGGGGAAATCACCCGGTGACCGGAGACGTAGCCGCGCCAGCGGGCGATCTGGGATTCGAGTTGCGCGTCGGCGTCCATCACGTCAACCCTTCTGCCGCCGGGGGCAGCGCAGACTGCCACACCTTCTCGAGGGCCGCGGCGACGACCGACCATTGCGCCGCGCGTTCGACGAGCATCTCGGTGCCGGCATCGGTGAGTGTGTAGTGCTTGCGCCGACGGCCGTTCTCGGCGATATGCCAGCTCGCAACCACATAGCCCGCGCGCTCGAGGCGATGCAGCAGGGGGTAGAGCATTCCGTCGGTCCATTGGATGCGACCGCCGGACAGCTCGTTGACCCGCTTGAGGATTGCGTATCCGTAGGACTCGCCCTCGGCGAGTATGCCGAGTACCAGGGGCGTCGCCGAGGCTGCGACCAGATCCTTGTCGATGAACACGAACCCTCCATACCTAGAGCATCTAGGGATATAAAGCGAACCTAGCAGCTCGAGGTATCCGTGGGCTAGAGGGCGTTACGCCCGGTCGGGATCCGCGGCAGATCCCCTGGCCTCGTCTGCTCTGTCCCCGTCTGCCCTGTCCCCGTCGTCGCGGCTCAACGTTTCCGTCACCCGGGCACGACCGCGCTCGAGGACGTCGCCGAGCGCTCCGCCGACCGCCTTGAGGGGACTGTCGATGGAGTCGAGTGCCTCGGCGACATCCGGATCTTCGTCCGCGAGCCAGCCGGCGTCATCGGCCCGGAAGGCCGCGCGGTAGTCCTCGAGATCACGCCGCAGCGTCGACAATGCGCGCGTGGTGCGGCTCGAGGACAGCCGGCGAACCACCTCGAGCGGCGATCCCTCCGCGAACCGCGCGAGGGTCCTGCGCGCCCGTCGCAACAGGTCGGCGTCCCCCTCGAAGTGCCGGGCGAGCGCGGACCGGGCAGCCGCGACGACCCCCGGATCGGAACCCTCCCGGGCGATGCGAACGCGATGCCACAGAAACAGACAGTCCTCGACCAGCACGAGCAACTGGAGTGTCTCGCCCAGTCGTTCCTCGACCGCGATCGTGTGCAGGTATTCCAGGTGCTCCGGCACCGGCCTGTCCGCGTCGGCTCCGTCGAGCAGGGCCGACGCGTGAGCCTGCACGCGCGCGACGGTCTCGTCGAGCCGCGACCCGAGCTCGGCCAGCGGCGTCCAATCTGCGTCGGGCAGCGTGCCGCGGTGGTCGACTATCGCGGCAGCCCTGGTCAGGGCGTTGTGCCGCGTGACGATATCGCCCAGGGCGGGCGCCCCTACGGATGCGAGCACGCTTTCCACGGTGTCCGGAGCCGCGTCTTCGCCCTCGAGACGGACGATGGCTGCTTCCACGGACGCCACGGCCCCGCGCAGCGCGTCCACGACGGAATCGGTGGCGGTGGGTTCGGTGCTCGCGTCGGTCATTGCTCCATCGTGCTACGGACGAGAACCGATCGCATCAGGTGCCCTCGATCGTGGGCGGCAGCCGGCGGCGGCGCAGAGTCACCTTTACCGGACCCCCTGGGTTCTGTGTCCGGGCCGAGTCCGGCTCGCCCGGTCCGGTGCACCCATGGCAGAGAGCGATACCTGCGATCCTGGAGGGGTGGCGGACCCGAGTCGGATAGAGCGCATCGGTCCCGGCGACCTGACCGAACTCGTCTCGGATGTCGGGCCGGCGCCCCTCCACGTCGGCGCCGTGATCTTCCTCGCCGGTGGCGTCGAGCCGGACCCGGTGGCGCTGCAGGCCGCGCTCACCGAACGACTGACCGGGATTCGGCGACTGCGGCAGTGCCTGTCCGAACCTGCGCTCGGGCTCGGCCGACCCTACTGGCTGGACGACGAGCACTTCGACGTCGATGCTCACCTGTCGCAGGTGCGATGCCCGGTTCCCGGCAGCCGGGATGCCGCCATGGCCCTCGCGGTGGACGCACTTACCCGGCCGCTGCCGCGGTCGCGGCCGCTGTGGCGCGCGATTCTCGTCACCGACATCGCGGATCCGCACGGGAACACAGCACTGGTGACGGTGATGCATCATGTGCTGGCCGACGGGATCGGAGGACTGGCCGTGCTGGCGCATCTGGTCGACGGAGCAGACGTCTCGGACGAGCTGGGCCGCTCGATTCCGCCCGAACGGCACCGGGCCTGTCCGAAGCCGAGGACGAGAGAACTGCTCGCCGACAACGTGATCGAACGGCTTCGCAGCCTGCGCCGAGTTCCACAGGCCGTCGCGGGTCTTCCTGCGGCGTGGGCGGAACTCGGACGGGGCATCGGTGGACGTGCCCCCCGATGTTCGTTCAATGCGCCCACGGGTGTTCGACGTGCGGTCGGGACGGTCGAGGTGGATCTGGACGCGACCCGTGTGGAGGGGCGGCGATGGGGCGCGACTGTCAACGATGTGCTGCTGGTCGCCACCTCCGGTGCGCTTGCCGACATCCTGCGCACGCGTGGCGAGTCCCCGTCCGAGTTGGTGATCTCGGTTCCGGTCTCTGCTCGCGGTGCGAACACGGACGGGGAATTGGGCAATCAGGTCGGCGTCATGCCTGTCCGGGTACCACTGGCCGGAACTCCGGCGCAGCGGTTGGTTTCCGTTTCCCGCAGCACCCGTGCACAGAAATCGAGCGTGCGAGGGCGGTCGGCGGCCCTGCTCGGCCCGCTGTTCCGCGCCCTGGCAGCCATCCGGATCTTCCGTTGGTTCGTGGATCGGCAGCACCTGGTCAATTCGTTTCTGTCCAACCTGCCGGGCCCGTCGTCACCGCTGAGGGTCGCCGGAGCCAGGGTCACCGCGATTGTGCCGCTGATCGTCAATACGGGAAACGTGGGCGTCGCCTTCGTGGCACTGTCGTATGCCGGCACCCTGACAGTGACGATCATCGTCGATCCCGACCTCGTTCCCGAGGTTCGCGAACTCACAGAAGCCCTGCACGAACAGTTCCAGGCGATCACAGTCGGCGGCACGTCGGCGCAGTAGCCGCGACCGATCGTCCGGTGAGCGTGCTCAGCTCCGCACGCGTATCCACGCTTCTTCGAGGAGGGCGACCACGTCGGTCTCCCGTCGGGCCCGGTAGGCGGACAGAATTCGACGAGGCCGGGTTTCCGCACCCAGGCCCAGAGCCGTCGCGAACGCCTCGGCCATTCGGTCCTCGGGGACTACCTCAGGAGTCGTGTGCCCGACCAGCGCGAGCGCCTTGCGCAACGGTTCGGCGTTGTCGGCGACCGTGCGCAGCGGCAGCACGTCGAAATGGCCGTCGGCGCGGAAATCGAGGAAGAGTTCCCCGTCCGCATCCACCCCGAGGTCCTCGAGGAATCTGCGGATCGACCCGAGTAGCGGTGCGGGCCCGGCCCAGCGCAGCGTCTGTCCTCCCAGGCGCGAAGGCAGAACGATCTCGCTCCCCGGATCGCACCCGACGATCGCGGCAACCGCCGACGGCACAGCACACTCGGCACCACGCACGTGATCACGCGTGACCGGAATGCGCAGGCGCCAGCCGTCGTCGAGCCGGTAGAGCCGACGGGTCCGCTCGGGTTTCGACACCGGCACGTGGGCACGCGGCCGGCGTCGCACGCGACCGTCGACCACCTCGAATTCGCCCCCGGCAGCGAAGGTACGGGCCGAATCGCCGGAGATCCCGAACCGCTCCACCAGCGCGGTCTCGACGACGTCGGCCGGAGCGCTGCCGTGTCGATCGTCGACGAGACGCGCGATGCGGTTGCGGATCGCGGTCACCACATCGGTGTCCCACTCCACGAGCGACCACCGGTCGTCGGCGACCGCAAAACGCTCGTCGTCGGACAGTTCCGCGAAAAGAGTGTGCACGTCGGCGTTCACGCCCATGCGGGCGACGAGTTCATCGGCGGTGTGCGGATCACCCAGCACTTCGAGCACCTGGGCGGCGCGGCCGGGGAGGTCGTCGCGCGGCGCGAGGAGCCTGCCCTCGAACATCGCGGTCCCGCAGTACTCCGTCCACGCGGCGAACTCGTCCGGCGGCAGCGTCCAGGTCGCCTGCACCGCGGCGGGTTCGACGACCCCGTTGCCGGATTCGAATTCCGCGAGCAGTGCCCGGGTCTGTTTCTCCGCGTCGGGCAGATCGGGAACCGCCACCCATCCGTCGGCCACCTCGAATCGGTCGTCGAGGCGGTGCAATACCTTCCACAACGGGGCGTCGAGCGCCGGGACCGGACGGGTGAGGACCGGAAAGTCGCGCAGGATCCGGTCGAACGAGGCGACCGGCCGCACCCGCACGCGCAACGCCGCGAGCAGATCACCGACCGCCGTGCCGAACGGGAACGTCGACGGTGCCGCCGGGTCGTCGACGCCGTCCCGGACCCGTCGTCGCAGCGCCTGACGTTCCGGTTCGGGCAGCGCCTCGATGTAGTCGCCGAGCTCGGCAATGGGGTCGCCCGGCGGGGCGACCGGGAGATCGAGGGCGGTCAGCGCACGGATACGCGCTGCCACGGTCCGGACCTCCTCGGGCGCTCCCTCGTCGAGTTCCACACGCAGCAAGGGACTCTCGTGGTCGCCGCTGAGCATGCGCCAGCGCGCCAGCTGCGCGAGGTCCTCGAGGAGCAGGTCGAGCGCCGGAACATCTGTCCTCGAACCCGCAGACATCTCGGCGGTCCCGGGCGCGGAAGCAGCGGAGTCCGAGTCCCGCAGCACCGTCGCGACGAGGACCGCACACACGATCTCGTCGACGGTTTCGCGGTCGGAACCACGCATCACGAACAGGTCCGCCGGACTGCGGCTGAACAACTCGGCGGTGGTGGGCGCGTGCGGAAGACGCGCGATCACCGTTGCCGCAGCGGCATCGAGGTCGAGCGCGGAGACCGGCACCTCCACCTCGCGACGCAACGCATCCGCGAAGCGCAGGTCCGGGTGATCGGTGACGTAGATCCGGGCCAGTTCCGCGCACATCTCGGGGATGCCCGCCTCGTGCGCGGTGTCGGCGGGCGACTGGACCTCCCACCAGCGGGCGGTGGGAGCGAGCGCCGAGAGCGCGACAGTACGCGCCGACCCGTACCGATCGAGCCACGGCATCAGCTCACTCCACGGCCGGTCCTCGAGTTCCTCGACCGACAATGCCCGCGACCACAGCGACACGACCTGTTGCTCCTCTTCCACGACCGAGGGGACGGCCGCGGACACCGTTTCCGCGACCGACGCCCTGATCAGGACACCCGGCCGCCAAGCATACATTTCGGCCCGTCGGCGAGCCTTCCGCCGACGCGTGCACGCTCAGCGGGACGAGCTCGCATCACGTCGCGGCGGCATCACGTTCGGTGTCGCTCTGAGCTTCCGACCGCAAACGCAGCAACACCAGCCCCGCAACCGAGGCCACGATGAGCGAGCCCACCGCGCCGTGGACATGGAGGGCGTACACGGCGATGCCGGCTCCCACCAGACCGACGAGCAGCGCGACCCAGAGCAGCGCTTTCCCTACGAACACACTCATTTCCCCGTACCTTCCGGCAAGTCTCCATCCGATCCGAAGGATAGTGTCACTTGTCACAGATCCTTCGCCGGGCACGCGGTGTGTCCACGAATCGTGCTCGTCTTGCCGCGCGACCATACTGGGTCCGACGAGAACGATGCGCGAGAGGGTGGAGGCACGAGGTTGACCGATCCGAAGACCGGCAACGATCCTCAGGCGGACGTGGTGATCCTGCGGGACGTGACGCTGCGTGACGGCCTGCAGCTCACCGGGAAGATGCTGTCCACCGAACGCAAGGTCGAGGTGGTGCGAGCCCTGTTCGCCGCAGGGGTACCGGAACTGGAGATCGGGTCGCTCGCCCGCCCCGATCTCGTTCCTCCGATGGCCAACACCCTCGAACTGGTGTCGGCACTCAACCCGGACGAACTCGATCGGTGCTGGGTGTGGGTCGCGACCCCACGGCACGTGGAGAAGGCGATCGCGGCAGGCGTACGCCGCTTCCAATACTGCTTCTCGGTGTCGGACGCTCACAACCGAGCCAACATCGGCCGCGACACCGACGCGAGCCTCGAGGCGATGCCGGCTGCCGTGGACCAAGCACACGCCGTGGGAGGCAGCATCCAACTGTGTCTCGCCACGGCGTTCACCTGCCCGTTCGACGGTCCGGTCGACCCCGACCGGGTGCTGGAGATCGCGAACGACCCGCGTACCGACGGCGCGGCGGACATCGTCCTCGCCGACACCCTGGGTCAGGCGGTACCCGGTCAGGTATCGGCACTGGTGACCCGGGTGCGCACGGAATCACCGCAGCGGCGCATCGTCTACCACGGCCACGACACCTGGGGCCTCGGTGTCGCGAACAGTCTCGCAGCGGTGGCGGCCGGGGCGAGCGTGGTCGACGGCGCGCTCGCTGGACTCGGCGGTTGCCCGTTCGCGCCGGGAGCAAGCGGCAACACCGCGAGCGAAGACCTGCTGTTCGCGACACGTCCGTCGTGGCTGACACCGGCCGGTCTCGGTGCGCTCGTGCACCTCGGCGAGGACCTCGTCACCGAATTGGGCGAACCGAATCGCTCCCGGGCGCGTCAGGGCGCGCGCTCCGACGCGCAGGCCTTCGAGTGGGTACTGCGGTGACGGCGCACCGTCCGGCGACCGATCGGCGGGTGCCGTGCGGATTCTGATCGCACCCGACAGTTTCAAGGGCACATACGGCGCGGCCGACGTTGCCGAGGCCGTGGCCACCGGCGCCGAGTCCGCAGGACACCGTGCGGTGCGCATGCCCGTCGCCGACGGTGGTGAAGGCACCCTCGACGCACTGCTCGGCCCCCTCGGTCTCGAGCGCGTCGAGGCCGCCGCGGTGAATCCGTGGCGGGTGCCGTGCCGGGCTGTGTTCGGCATCGGCCCGGACGGCACCGCCGTCGTCGAACTCGCCGCGGCGAGCGGCATCACCACGCCACACGACGGCCCGCGCGACGCGGTCACGGCGGACACCTACGGCACCGGAATGCTCATGGCCACAGCGGCGCAGCGCGGTGCCCGCCATATCGTCGTGGCGGCAGGCGGATCTGCGACCACGGACGGTGGACTCGGCGCCATCGCCGCGATCGACGACGCCGGCGGCCTCGGTGGCGCACGAGTGACGGTCCTGACGGACGTCACGACCCGGTACACCGATGCGGCGCGGGTGTTCGGACCGCAGAAGGGCGCCGATCCCGCGACAGTCGAGGCGCTGACCCGGCGCCTCGAGGAGACTGCGCTGTCGCTCCCCCGCGACCCGCGAGAGGTCGCCGGAACGGGTGCCGCGGGCGGGTTTTCCGGCGGCATGTGGGCACGGTTCGGTGCGGAACTGCGCTCCGGTGCCGACTTCGTGCTCGACTCCGTGGGTTTCGACGCTGCCGTGCGCGATGCGGACCTGGTGGTCGTGGGCGAGGGCAGGCTCGACGGGCAGTCGCGCGCGGGCAAGATCGTCTCGGCGATTCTCGCGCGCTGCGACGGCGTGCCCGTGGTCGCGGTCGTGGGCTCGGTCGGCGACGATCTCGGCGACTATCGCACCCGCTTCACCGATGTCGTGGTCGCGTCGGACACCGGCGCGATGATCCGGGCGGGCGCGGGACTGCGCCTCTGACACGGCGTTCGGCGTCAGGGCACGACGGGGCGCTCCGGTGCGCACGGATCCGGCTCTGCGGGTACGGCCCCGTCGGGACCGACGGCGCCGGGGCCGGTGGTACCGGGGCCGCGATCCGCTCCCGCTCCGGAGGGGCCGGGCAGGTCGGGGTCGGACGCGCGGGCGGGCCACGACACCGGCCGCGCTGCTTCGCACGGGTCCGGTGTCACCGCGACAGGCGTTTCCGGTACCGGCACCGCCACCGACGCCGGTTCCTGCGCGGGTGCAGGTTCCTGCGCGGGTGCAGAGGGTGACATCGAGGTGCCCGGATCGTCCGGCGTGGAACCGTTCGTCTGCGCGATTCCGCCGACGGCCACGGCGAGGCCGCCACCGAGAATCGCGACCAGTGCGACGAGAGCGGCGAGGAGGGCCGCTCCCCTGCCCCGGCCGGGTGCAGGCGCGGCGGCGGCCACCGGTTCGGTCCGTTTCGCAGCGACGAGCGATGCACCGGTCGCGCGATGCCAGGGCACGCCGTGCGGAGTGACGAACGGGACGCCCAGGATCGTTGCCAGTTCCCTCGCCGGTCCGGCGTCGCCGGGCTGCAGGTCGAGGAACACCAGGGCTTGCGGCGTCCGTCCCGCGCGGGCGATCGCTTCGTCCATCGCCTCCGGCAGCGATTCGGAGTACCCGCCGAACACATCGCCGGACGGAGAGACCGACGCGAGCACGGCACGCGACCCCGTGTCGACGATCGAGGCGGATTCGACGCCTCCGGTGCGGGTGTGGACTGCGAGCACCGGGGTCGACGAGAGTTCCGGAGCACCGGCGAGGTACGCCAGCCGCGCGTCGTCGAGGTCGACGACCTGGACGGCGCTGTCGGTGACAGCCCCGATCGCGGCAGCGATGTCCTGGGTCTCGTCGGCGCCGCCGGGCGTCACCGTCAGCCCGATCGCCTGGATCGCCAACGAGGCCGTCGCGGCTCGCTCCGTCATTGCGACGACGGCTCGCGCCGCGGTGTCTGCAGCGGCCGCACCGCGTTCCGGAACCAGCCGCTGAGAGTCGAACGGTCCGAGCGAAGGCACGTCGGCGTCGACGAGTACCGCGCACACCTCACCGTCGTCCACGGCAATGCCGAGCATCGGACGCATATCCTGTCCCCTCGCCGACTCGCAGGTTTCAGCACGGAAAGCACGAGCGTAGCCGACGGCCCGGAGACAATCGGGGACAACTCGCCACCGGGGTCACTGCCGGTAGCAGCCGGTGGTGAGGGCGACCGTCGACGCGACGTAGCTCCCGAACGTGATGTACGAACCGTCCGCGGCGAACATCCGAAACGCGAATCCCACATCCGGCGGCATGACGAGCGGTTCGTGGAATCCCGAACGTGCCGCGACCTTCTCGACGACGGCAGCGGCCCGGCTCAGCGCGTCGGCGGGCACCGGCACCTCCGATCCGTAGATGGGCAGGTGCACGAGGACGCCGACGGCGCCGTCGGGCAGCGTGCACGCGGTCGACGTTCGCGCGAACCGCGGCGTGAAGTGCAGGTCCGGAAATTCTGCGGACAGCGCGGTGAGGACGGAGCGCTGCGCGCCGGTGTAGAACGCGACGGCACCTCGGCTCGTCGATGCCACCGGTTCCGGCTTCGCGACGGGGACCGGACGTGGACCGCAGGCCGGTAGGGCAACGAGAACAGCGAGCAGTACCGCGGCGCGGATCACCGCGCGCCTCATGCCGCACCTCGTCCCGCAGCACCGGAGACGACCGCGGCGACCTGGTAGGAACTCGTCGAACCGGGCTGGAGATAGGAACTGTGCCCGGTGATCGCCGTGAGTGGTTCTCCGGTGGCCGACGCGCCCGCACCCGAGGGCAGATGCGTCAGCCCGTCGAGGAAGCTCGGGTCGCCGCCGAAAGTGCCCACGTCGGCAAACGCATCCCACCTGGCCTCCACCAGATAGGCTGCGCCCTCGGACAATCCGAGATCGCGCACGTCGTCCGTGCCGATCCCCGGCGCGCCCAGGAACACCGCGGCGTCGGCGTCGGCACCCTGCTGGAGCGCGAGACCCGCGACGACGGCGCCGTAGGAATGCCCCACCACGGTGATGTCGGGGGTGTCGGCCCTCGATGCCCCGAGACCGTCCAGGAAACCCGACAGGCGTGGTGCCGCGATCTGCGCCGCGAGATCGGAGACGGGGCTGCGCTCGGTGTACGCCAGCCCCCAACCCCATTGCGGCGCCTGATAGTTCAGCCACGTGACTGCGGCGACCCTGCCGCCGTTCTCCGCGGCGTCACCGAGGTGCTGATGTGCTTGGTCGCGTAACGCCGAGACCTGCGTGTCGTACCCGCCGAGACTGCCCTGGAGCGTGGAGCCCGCACCCGGCACGAATACAGCCACCCGGTCGGCGTCGTCGACATTCCCGACCGCGACCGCGGCCATCGCCTCCCGGCCCGTCAGATCGAGGGCCAGGAGATGGCGGTCCCCTCGTGCCAGCACCTCGTCGAGCGCGTCGATCGCCGCGAGTTTCTTGGCCGTCTGCTCGAGTCCGGCGTCCGCGTCGATGAACAGGCCACCGAACACGGTGCCGCCGAGTTCGGCCTGCAACTGCGCCGCGACTCCTTCGAGTCGCCGGCGTTCGATGCCGAGGAGCGCGCGGTTGGCGGCGTCGCGCGGGCCGGCCGGAATTCCGTCCAGTGCTCCGATCAGCGCGGGGTGCCCGGAGAGCAGGGCGGTGCGGTCGCGCTCGTCCAGCCCGGCCCACCAGCGCGCGACCACGTCGGGCGGGGTACCCGGCGCGGGAGGACTCGGTAGGTCGGGAACCTCCGTGCGGGTGCCGCCGAATCGCAAGGATGTCGCGTGCTCGGCGCGGCCGGGCTCGTCGAGTTCGCGCGAGAGCATCCGCGCCGCCTCGCGGTCGAGTTCGGCGGCACGCGCCAGCAGCGCGGCGACCCGAGCCTGAATTCCGGCACGGGCAGCAGTGGGCGGCGACGTGCCCGGCGCCGGATGCACGGTGCCGTCATCGGCGACCACGACACCCCTCGCGGCGGCGTCGGACCGTATCGCCTCGAGTTCGGCGCGGAGCGTCCGCAGTCTCGGTGCGACCAGGAGCGCGCAGTCCCGCACCCGGAGAAGCGAATCCGACCGGGCCGCAAGCGCCTCGGCGCACAGGGCGACCTGCCGGCCGGCAGCATCGTGCGCGTCACCGCCCCAGCGGCCTTCACAACGCGCCCGCATAGTCACCGCCTCGCGCACGTGCTCCACATCGGCAGCACATCGCCCCAGGGTTTCCTCGAAGTCGCTCAGCGCGTCCGGGTCCCACCGGATCAGATCGTGCATTCTCATGCTCTCCACCCCCTGCCGCGGCAGCGTAGGGGCAGAAAAACGGCCGGCCCCGCGGAGTGTCTCCGCCGGGCCGGCCGCTGTGGATGAAAAGGAGGACTGTGGATCGTCTCCCCGTCAGAGGTCCGAGATCGCCTCCAGCGGAGCTGTCTTCGCGGCACGATTACCGGGCCACAACGCGGCCAGCACGCCGATCACTCCGGAGGCCAGCAGCATTCCCACGACCTGCGACCACGGCACCGAGATGATGTCGAGTCCCTGGTCGGCGAGAGTCCGTACGAACGCCCAGCCGAAGGACAGGCCGAGGATCACCCCGACGATCGCACCGAACACCGCGATCAGCAGGGACTCGAGATAGATGGTGCGCCGTACCTGGTTGCGTTGCATCCCCACCGCGCGCAGCATCCCGATCTCACGTCGGCGTTCGACCACCGACAGCGCCAGCGTGTTGACGATGCCGAGGATCGCGATGACCACGGCGAGAGCGAGCAACCCGTACAGGATGGCGAGCAGAGTATCGATCTGCTGTGCCTGCTGACCCTTGAACTGCTCACGGTCGAGAACCTGGACGATCACGTATTCCTTGGTGGCGGCCTCGAGGCCCGACCGCACGGCACTCGGGTCCGCCCCGTCCGCGACGTTCATCAGCACGACGATCGCCGACCGGGTCGCCGGGGGTGTGAACTGCTCGTAGATCTGCTGGGACATCACCCAGGGGCCGATGATCTGACTGTCGGTGTAGACACCGGCCACGGTCGCGTCCACGGTGTTGCCGTCACGGCTCGTGACCGGGACCGTCGAGCCGACCGTCCAGCCCTTCTCACTCGCGGTGCTCTGGTTCACGAGCATTTCGTTGCCCGTGGCCTCCGGCACGCCTTCCACCATCTGCAGATCGATCACGTCGTCGAGCACGCCCGTCACCGCCGTGCCGAAACCGTCCTCTCCGTCGAGGTTCGCCCGGACACCGTGGACCGGCACCACTTCCACCACACCGTCGACCCCTTGCGCCGCGTCGGCCGCCGGGAGCGGAACTCCGAACATCTGCGGTCCGGTGAGCATGAAGTCTGCTTGGACACCGTTGTCGACGGCAGCGTCCACACTGGCCTTCGCCGACGAGCCGAAGACACCGATCACGGACACGAGCATCAGGCCCAGGGTGAGAGCGAATGCGGTGGCTGCGGTGCGCCGCGGGTTGCGGGTCGCGTTGGTACGTGCCAACCGGCCGACGGCGCCGAACGGGCGGGCGAACACCGCACCGAGAGCACCCACGACGGGCCGCGACAGCGCCGGTGAGGCAAGCATGACCGCGACGACGAGCAGGAACGCCCCACCGCCCACGGCGGAGGCCGCCCCTCCACCGGTGCCCTGCGCGCCGAACACGACGAGCACGACACCCACGACCGCCGCGACAATGCCCACGATCGTCCGTACCCGGAGGCCTTCGACGGTCCCGGTGGACTCCTCCCGCATCGCGGCGACAGGCGGCACCCGGGTCGCGCGGCGTGCCGGGGCATACGCGCTGATCGCGGTGACAACGACCCCGACGATCAGGGCCACGAGGACCGTGCGCGGCGCCAGTTGCAGCGGACCGGACGGCAATCCGAGGTCCGCGGCGTTCAGTGCGGCACGCAGGCCGTACGCGAGCGCGACACCCGCGGCGATACCGATGACGCTGCCGATCAGTCCGACGACGAGCGCCTCGAGCGTCACGGAGCGGCCGACCTGTTTCCGGCTCGCGCCGATGGCCCGGAGCAACGCGAGTTCGCGGAGTCGCTGCGCGACGATCATCGAGAAGGTGTTGTAGATGATGAACGTCCCCACCAGCAATGCGATCGCACCGAAGGCGAGCAGGAAGTAGTTGAGGAAGTTCAGTGCTTCCGAGACCTCCGACTTGGTCTCTTCGGTGACCTCTGCCCCGGTCTGCACCTTCATGCCCGGCACAGCCGCCGCGACCTCGTCCCGCAGTTCGTCCGGGGACAGGGAGCCGTCTCCCGCAATGTTGAGGTATCCGACGTGCCGGCCATCGGTGAACAGCGACGACGCCTGCGATTCGGTGAACATCGCCCCGATGTAGCCGCCGGTGTCGGTCTCGAGGTTGTAGATGCCACTCACCGTCACGGGGACCATGCCCTGCGCGATGGAAAGGATGGAGGTCTGGTCTCCGACGTCGAGGCCGCCGCGCTCGGCGGCGCTGGCGTTGAGCGCGATCTGGCCGTCTTCGGCGGGCGGAGTGCCCTCGATGAACTCCTGCGACTCGCCGACGAATTCCTCGGGCGGGAAGTACGCGTACCCCTCCACCGGGGCGCCCCCGGTCTGGATCGCCGCACCGTCGGAGCCGAGAAGGACGAGCGTACCGCCGATGTACGGGGTCGTGCGGTCCACGGCGGGAAGCGCCTCGACTGCCGCGATGTCCTCGACCGGCACGCCGCTCGAACCGGATTCCTCGGCGCTCACGCGAACATCGACGCCCTGCGCGACGTCGCCGAAGATGCCGTCGAACGTGCGCTGCAGCGTGTCGGTGAAGACGAACGAACCGGTGATGAACGCCGTGCCCAGCACGACGGACAGCACGGTCAGCGCAAGTCTCACCTTGTGCGCGGCAAGATTGCGCAATGCCACCTTGCGGATGGGATTTCCACTCATGCTCGGAACGCTCCTACTTCGCCAGAGGTGACATGGCGGCAGGATCGAACTGCTTCATGCGATCCAGGACCGAGTCGGCGGTGGGGTCGCGCATCTCGTCGACGACACTGCCGTCGGACAGGAACACGACCCGGTCGGCGTACGCGGCGGCGCGCGGGTCGTGCGTGACGATCACGACCGTCTGCCCGAACTCGTCCACCGAGGCACGCAGGATGGACATCACCTCTCCGGACGAACGCGAATCGAGGTTGCCGGTCGGCTCGTCACCGAAGATGATCTCGGGGCGGCCGGCAAGCGCTCGGGCACACGCGACGCGCTGCTGCTGACCACCCGACAACTCACCGGGTCGGTGGCCGAGGCGGTCGCCCAGACCGAGGCGCCCGACGATGGTGTCGAGCCACTCCTGGTCGACTTTCCGTCCGGCGATGTCGACGGGCAGCGTGATGTTCTCGAGCGCGGTGAGCGTCGGGACGAGGTTGAAGGCCTGGAAGACGAAGCCGACGCGGTCGCGACGCAGTTGCGTCATCTCCTTGTCGGACAGGCTCGTCAGATCAGTGTCACCGATGAACACCGCGCCGGAGGTCGCGCTGTCGAGACCGGCGAGGCAATGCATCAACGTCGACTTGCCCGATCCTGACGGGCCCATAATGGCGGTGAATTCACCGGCGGCGAATTCCACCGTGACACCGTCGAGTGCGTGAACGGCGGTTTCGCCTGTTCCGTAGATTTTCTTGAGGTCCTGGGATCGGGCTGCGGGAGCCGAGTGCGATGGCATGAAACCATCTTCCTCGGCCGCACCCTCTCGCACCATCGGGGAGGACCCTGATCCCTGTTTCAGGGATTCTGCGGGTGCACCTGCGTCGGCAGCGGCTTCAGGCCCAGCGTGCCTGCCCCCCGTCGAGCGGAACCGTCGCGCCGGTCAGGTAGCGGGCATCGTCGCTGACGATCCACGCGACCGCCCGGCCGATGTCTTCCTCGCAGTCGCCGATACGCCGCAGCGGGATGGTCGCGACGAACTCCGCGGCTTCCTCGGGGCGGTTCTCCGTCCACCACTCCAATCCCGGGGACATCGCGTGGGGCGCCACGGCGTTGACGCGGATACCGTCGACACCCCATTCGGATGCGGCGGCCCGGGTCAGCGATCTGAGTGCCTCCTTGACCGAGGCGTACCCGCCGTACCCGGACATGTCCCAGCGCACGGCCGCGGAGCTGACCATGTTGACGATCGAGCCCCCGCCGCGCGCCTTCATCAGGGGATACACCGTCTGCATCGCGTGCAGGGACGCCACCGGCCCGGTGCGGTAGGCGTTCTCCATCAGCTTCGCGGTGAGGTCGAGAACGGGTCCGAGCGGGTTGAGACTCGCATTGTTGACGAGGATGTCGACGCCCCCGAACAACTGAGCCGTCCGCTCCACCGCGGCGGTGATCTGGTCGAGGTCGGCGATGTCGCATCGGAGCGGCTCGGCGGTGCCGCCCACCTCCCGGATCTGCCGGACCGTGTCGTCGAGCTTGCTCTCGGTGCGGCCGGTCACCGCGATGGCGGCGCCCTCACGGGCCAGAGCCAGCGCGACGCCCTGACCGATTCCCTGCCCGGCGCCGGTGATCAGTGCAACCTTGCCGTCCAGCTTGCCCATGAGATCTCCCTGTCGTCGGCGTCGACCGAATCAAGCAGATCCTGCGATCGCGCGCGGTATTGCCGTCCCGCTGACCGGGAAGCTCCCCTACCCTGGGTCCATGCGGATAGGCGCCCACGTCCGTCAGGACGACGACCCCATCGGGCAGGGTGAGCAGCTCGGCGCCGATCTGGTGCAGCTGTTCCTCTCGGACCCACAGAAATGGGACACCCCGGGTGAGCACCCGAGGAAGGATCAGATTCTCGCGTCGGACATCGACGTGGTGGTGCATTCGCCGTACGTGGTGAACGTCGCGAGTCTCAACAACCGGCTGCGCATGCCGTCCCGGAAGGCTGTCGCCGACCATGCCGAGGCCGCGTCGCACATCGGGGCTTTCGGCCTGGTGGTCCACGGTGGACATGTGCGCGACGGCGAAAATGTCGCGGCCGGTGTCGAGAATTGGCGGAAGCTGTTCGAACGCCAGGAGGACAAGGGCGGCTTCCCGGTGCCGATCCTGGTCGAGAACACCGCGGGCGGTGATTTCGCGATGGCGCGGTACATCGACGCGATCGGCAGGCTGTGGGATGCCATCGGCGACTACGGCGCCGGTTTCTGTCTCGACACCTGTCATGCCTGGGCGGCGGGCGAGGATCTCGTCGGCATCGTCGACCGTGTCAAAGCGGTGACCGGACGAATCGACCTGGTGCACCTCAACAATTCGAGAGACGAATTCGATTCGGCGCGCGACCGGCACGCGAACCTCGCCGACGGCACCATCGATCCGCAGTTGCTCGCCGAGATCGCCGTGGCGTCCGGTGCGCCCGTCGTCCTGGAGACGCCCGGCGCCGGTATCGCCGACGACATCGCGTACCTGCGCGAGCACACCGCGTAGGGCTCAGGAGGTCGCGGCGTCGCTGCGCCACTGTCCGATGCCCACCACTCTCAGCAAGGCGAGGGCTTCCGCAGCGGGTGTATCGGCGCCGCCGAGTAGACCAGCACGGGCTGGTCCGCGTCGGGTATTTTCGTCGATCCCTTCGGGCGAGTGCGGTCGGTCAGCCCGGCAGGTCGCCGGTGAGGTAGCGCTGAAGCGTCGGAGCGACGATCTCCACGATCCGTCCCGACGGCAGCGACGCGAGCGGTTCGAAGGCGAGGATGTACCGCACGAGCATGATCCCGGTCATCTGGGTCGCCACGAGTTCCGCCCGAAGTCGTCCCGTTCCGGCGGGGTGGTCGATCCGGGCGAGCAGCGGTTCGAGCGCGACCTCGAGCAGCAGGGTCCGGATCAGACTGCCCTCGCCACCCGCGATCTCCGAGCGGAACATCGCGACAGCGGCGTCGCGGTGCTCGGAGTCCCACAGCCCGATGACAGCGGCGGCGAGAGCGTGTCCGAGGCCCTCGAGGGGCGACGCGTACACCGGCGCAAGGACGTCGTGCGGATCGACGGGCAGTGCGATCGACGCGGTGAACAGATCGACCTTGGAGCCGAAGTAATGATGCACGAGGGCCGGGTCGACATCCGCTTTCGCGGCGACCGCACGAATCGTGGTCTTCTCGAACCCGTTGGCGGCGAAGAGTTCCCGTGCGGCGTCGAGGATGGTCTCACGCGCGCCGGACGTTCCCGGCCGCCGTCCCGACCGCGGGCTCACTGCGTGCGACGACGCAGTGTCGCCGCCCCCAGCGCCAGCGCCACCGCGATAAACCCCACGACGACGACGAGATTGCGGAGCATCGGACCCGTCGTTCCCTGCCGACTCGCGACCTCCTGCAACGCTTCGACCGCGTAACTGAGCGGAAGGACATTGCTGATCCAGCGCAGCCAGTCCGGGAGATCCTCGCGCGCCACGAGCAGGCCGCACAGCAGGAATTGCGGAATCACGAGTACCGGCATGAACTGCACAGCCTGGAACTCGGTGCGGGCGAACGCACTACACAACAATCCCAGCGAGACGCCGAGAACTGCCACCAGGATCGCGATCACGAGAACCCATGCGACCGGACCCTCGGCGGCGACACCGAGCAGGCCGAACGCGACGACACATGCCAGGCCGGCCTGCACGACCGCCGCCGCGGAGAACGCGCTCCCGTATCCGGCGAGGAGATCGAGTTTCGCGAGCGGGGTGGCGAGAATCCGCTCCAGAGTTCCGGAGACTCGTTCGCGTTGCATCGCAATGGAAGTCACGAGAAACATGACTACGAACGGCAGTATCCCGAGCATGACGATCGCGATACGGTCGAACAGGGTCCGGCCGTCTGGGCCGGCCGGGGTGTTCTGGTACATGAAGTACAGCAGGATCATCAGAAGGCTCGGTACCAGGGCGATCATCACGACGGTGCGGTGATCCGCCTTCAACTGCCGCAGGATTCGTTCGGTGGTCGCCGCATACGCAACCGCATTCATGACGGTGCCTCCGTGCTCGTACGGATCAACCGGAGAAACGCGTCCTCGAGGCGGGTTTCGCCGGTCCGGTCGCGCAACTGCGCAGGGGTGAGTTGACCGACGAGTCGGCCTTCGCGCAACAACAGCAGGTCGTCGCAGCGGTCGGCCTCGTCCATCACATGACTGGATACGAGCACGGTGACGCCACGTCGCGCGAGTGAGCGGAAGTGTTCCCACAGTTCGACTCTCAGCAGCGGGTCGAGCCCTACGGTCGGTTCGTCGAGCACCAGGAGTTCGGGATCCCCGACGAGCGCGCACACGAGCGACACGCGTCCGAGTTGCCCACCGGACAGCGCGTCGGCGCGGGTACGGGCGTGGCTTCCGAGCCCGACTGCCTCGATCGTCTCGTGGACGGTGGAGCGAGGTCTGCCGTAGAGGGAGGCGAAGTAGGCGACGTTGTCGGTGACAGTCAGGTCCGGGTAGACGCTCGCCGACTGGGTGACGTACCCGACGCGACGGCGGAGTTCGACTGTCCCGGCGGGGAGACCGAGCACGGTCACCGTGCCGGATTCGACGATCTGCCCGCCCACGATCGAGCGCATGAGCGTGGTCTTGCCACAGCCCGACGGGCCGAGCAACCCGGTGATCGAGCCGCGCGTGACCTGAAGAGAGACCTCGTCGAGGGCGAGATGGGGACCGCGGCGAACGCGAAGATCGTGCACATCCACGGCGAGGGAGTTCGGTGGAGTATTCATCGCGACTCAATTCATCGAGCGTTGAAATATGCGTTACGGCTACTGTCCGCCGTGATGTGATCGACGTCAATGCCTCCGAGCGCCTTCCCGGATTCCCGAGTCGCGCGCCGTACCATGTGCCCCATGATTCGCACCCGTATCGGCCTCGCCGTCTCCGCCGCCGCGTTGGTTCTCGCGGGTTGCTCCGCTTCGGACAACGATCCGGCACCCTCGCCGGCCGTGTCGGTGAACACGCCGACCACGCAAGCGCCCGAGCCGGACTCCTCGAACACCCCCACCGATGCGGCCGAGAAGGTCTCCCCCGCGGGTGCCGGAGCGAAACTCACGGTCACCGATATCCGGACCGGAGTGCACGAGGGCTTCGACCGCGTGGTGTACGAACTCGACGGCGAAGGCACACCCGGATGGCGGGTCGGCTACGTCGCCGAAGCCGTCCAGGACGGGAGCGGCAACGATGTCACCGTCGCCGGCGATGCCGTCCTGCAGGTCCTGATCGACGGATCCGCGTACCCGTTCGACAGCGGTGTCGAGCCGTACGCCGGGCCCGATCCCGTCCTCGCCGCACCGGGCGGTTCGGTGGTCGAGGTCACCGGCTCCGGTGTCTTCGAAGGCGTCACCCAGTCGTTCGTCGGCGTCTCCGAATCCGGCACCCCGTTCGCGGTCTATTCGCTCAGTGACCCGGAGCGTGTGGTGATCGACGTCGCTCGCTGAGGCGGAGAGAGCAAAAACGGTTGGGTCCCGGACTGCCCGGAACCCTAGGCTTGACCTCTAGCGCACTCGAGGTTCTACCGTCGGGTGCGAGCTGAGGAGGCACCGTCCATGAGCATGGAAGTCACCGCGTGGAACGCGATGTACAACGCGATGCACGCAGAGAGCGATCGACGCCCGTTCTCGCGCGCCACGCTGAAGCGGATCGCCGCGTTCGCCGGTCCGCACCGGCGGAACATCACCATCTACCTCCTCCTGAGCGTCGCGATCGCCGCGCTCGGCGTCGCGACACCGGTCCTCGCCGGCCGCGTGGTCGATGCGATCGTGGACAACGCCGCAGTATCGGTGGTGGTGTGGCTCGCCGTGATCATCGCCGCACTCGCACTCGTCGAGGCCGGCCTCGGCATCGCCAACCGGTGGTTGTCCTCGAGCATCGGCGAAGACCTGATCCTGGATCTGCGCACCACGGTGTTCGACCACGTACAGCGGATGCCCGTCGCGTTCTTCACGCGCACGCGCACCGGCGCACTCGTCTCTCGTCTGAACAACGACGTGATCGGCGCGCAGCGCGCCTTCAGCGACACCCTGTCCGGGGTGGTCGGCAACCTTGTCACCCTCGTCATCACCCTCGTGGTGATGCTCGGGATCTCCTGGCAGATCACCCTGCTCGCACTGCTGCTGCTCCCCATCTTCATCGTGCCCGCCCGCCACATGGGGACTCGGCTCGCGCAACTGAGCCGCGAAGCGGCAAACCACAACTCGGTGATGAACACCCAGATGACCGAACGGTTCTCGGCGCCCGGCGCCACGTTGATCAAGCTGTTCGGCCGGCCGTCCCAGGAATCCACCGAGTTCGCCGTCCGCGCGCGCCGGGTGCGCAACATCGGCGTGCGCACCGCGATGCTCCAGAGCGTCTTCGTCACGGCGCTGACCCTGGTGTCCGCGCTCGCGCTCGCGCTCGTCTACGGACTCGGCGGCTTCTACGCGCTGCGCGACCAACTGGACCCCGGGTCGGTGGTCGCGATGGCCATGCTGCTCACCCGCCTCTATGCCCCGCTCACCGCGCTGGCCAGTGCCCGCATGGACGTGATGAGCGCGATGGTGAGCTTCGAGCGGGTCTTCGAGATTCTCGATCTCGAACCGCTCATCAAGCAGTCCCCCGACGCCCGCGACGTGCCGAAGGGCCCGGTATCGGTGGAGTTCCGAGACGTGAGCTTCGCGTATCCCTCTGCCGACAAGGTGTCGCTCGCGTCGCTCGAGGAAGTCGCGGTGCTCGATTCCCGCGGCGGTGAGACGGTGCTGCACGATCTGTCGTTCCGGGTGGAGCCGGGGCACATGGTTGCCCTCGTCGGATCGTCCGGTGCCGGTAAATCGACTGTTGCACAATTGATTCCGCGTCTCTACGACGTGGACACCGGCTCCGTGTCGCTGGGCGGGGTCGACGTGCGCGACCTGAGCACGGATTCGATCCGCAGCACCGTGGGACTGGTGACCCAGGACGGACATCTGTTCCACGACAGTGTGCGAGCGAATCTGCTCCTCGCCCGGCCCGGCGCCACCGAAGACGAACTGTTCGACGCCCTGCGCCGCGCGCGACTGGCCGACCTGATCGGGTCACTGCCCAACGGACTCGACACCGTGGTGGGCGAACGGGGCTACCGCCTGTCCGGCGGCGAACGCCAGCGGCTCACCATTGCGCGTCTGCTGCTCGCCCATCCGCAGGTCGTGATTCTCGACGAGGCCACCGCGCACCTGGACTCGACGTCCGAAGCCGCGGTGCAGGAAGCACTCACCGAAGCACTCGCGGGACGGACATCGGTGGTCATCGCGCACAGACTGTCCACCATCCGGGCCGCCGACCAGATCCTGGTGGTCGAGGACGGCCGAATCGTCGAGCGCGGCACCCACGCCGAACTCCTCGCGGCGGGGGGCCGCTACGAAGAACTCCACCGAACCCAGTTCGCCGATTCCCTGCGTGTCAGGGTGAGTTGAGTCCAACGGTTCACAGCAACCCCGCCTGCAGGGCAAGAGACGGATCAACCCCAC
>NZ_JABAFB010000012.1:0-131506 GCF_012843405.1 Rhodococcus sp. BL-253-APC-6A1W | reverse complement strand
GTGGTGACGCTGCGCTGCGAAGAAATCTGCCCAGGATTCGACCTCGGGGTGCTGCTTGAGAAGTGCTCGGCGCTGGCGCTCGGTCATGCCTCCCCAGACACCGAACTCCACTCGATTGTCGAGTGCGTCAACGCCGCACTGGAGCATCACAGGGCAATGTCGGCAGATGACCGCGGCTTTGCGCTGTGCAGCGCCTCGCACGAACAGTTCATCGGGATCGACTTCGCGGCACCGTGCCCGGGAAACCCAGGCAATGCGTGCTTCCGCTTGGTCGACGTCGAGCCGGGCCGTCGGGGTGGTCATGTGCATTCAGTTGCCCCTCTACTCTCCGAACACCGCTACGCGGTGTCCGATATTGCGTAGGAGTCGCGCCGTAGCGCTTCCCCTATAACGCAATCTCCCTGTCAAGGTGTTACCTGCATCACACTGATGTCTCAATCTAGGTAACCTGATGCCCGGGCGCAAGGCGAGGAAAACCTTTTCTGGTACGTACGTGCATAGCTGCACGTCGCGCGGCATGCCGCCGCCCTCAATACGACCGCGGAGCATGGCTGCCCGTACTGTGTACTTCGTGTCGATCCGAAGCACGGTGGCGAAGCTTGTTGGTTGTACCGCCCTCGGCGGCGTTCTCGTGGCAGGGATGCTGTTCCCGGCCGCAGGGGGATTCGGGTACGTCTCCAACCGCGCCGCCGACACCGTGGACAACAGTTCTGCCGAACTCGTGGAGGGTGTCGTCCCCGCGGTGACGACGATGGTGGACAACGCGGGCAACCCCATCGCCTGGCTGTACGAGCAGCGCAGGTTCGAGGTGCCCAGCGACCAGATCTCCAACGAGATGAAACTTGCGATCGTCTCGATCGAGGACAAGCGCTTCCCGGAGCACCGGGGTGTCGACTGGCAGGGCACGATGCGCGCGTTCCTCACCAACACCACGAGCGGTCAGGTCGAACAGGGTGCATCGACGATCGACCAGCAGTACGTGAAGAACTACATGCTGCACGTCGTCGCCAAGACCGACGCCGAGCGCCGTGCCGCCATCGAAACCACTCCGGCTCGCAAGATCCGCGAGATCCGGATGGCGCTCACGCTCGACGAGAAGCTCACCAAGGACGAGATCCTCACCCGGTATCTCAACCTGGTGCCGTTCGGAAACGGTTCCTTCGGAATCCAGGACGCTGCGCAGACGTACTTCGGCATCGACGCCAAGGACCTGAACATCCCGCAGTCCGCGATGCTCGCCGGCATGGTGCAGTCCAGTTCCGCGCTGAACCCCTACACCAACTCCGAGGGCGTCCTCGAGCGTCGCAACATCGTTCTCGACACCATGATCGAGAACATCCCCGAGCGTGCCGCGGAGATCCGCGAAGCCAAGCAACTCCCCCTCGGTGTCCTCCCCGAACCCAACACGCTGCCTCGCGGTTGCATCTCCGCAGGTGATCGTGGCTTCTTCTGTGAATACGCGCTGCAGTACCTCGAAAACGCCGGGATCTCGCGCGAGCAGATCGACAAGGGCGGATACGTCATCCGCACCACGCTCGACCCCGAGGTCCAGTCGTCGGTGAAATCGTCGCTCGACAAGTTCACCAGCCCCACCGTCGATGACGTCGCCTCCGTGATGAATGTGATCGAACCCGGCCAGGACACGCACAAGGTCCTCGCGATGGGCTCGAGCCGCACGTACGGCCTCAACGGCGACAACAAGGAAACCGTCCAGCCGCAGCCGTACTCGCTCACCGGTCACGGTGCCGGGTCGATTTTCAAGGTCTTCACCGTCGCCGCGGCGATGGAGCGGGGCCTCGGCACGTCGGCAGTACTCGACGTCCCCAACCGGTACAACGCTCGCGGACTCGGCGACGGTGGTGCCCGCGGTTGCCCGCCGAACTACTACTGCGTCGAGAACGCCGCCCCCTACCCGGCGAGCCTGTCGGTGAGCGATGCGCTCGCCCAGTCACCGAACACCGCGTTCGTGAAGCTGATCGAGGCCACCGGTGTCGAGTCCGTCGTCGACATCTCCGTGCGACTGGGCCTGCGCTCGTACCTGCAGCCCCGCACGTCCGGATTCGGCGACCAGTCGATGTCGGACATGCAGAAGGATCAGCACCTCGGGTCGTACACACTCGGGCCGACCTGGGTCAATCCACTCGAACTGTCGAATGTCGCGGCAACTCTCGCGTCGCACGGCAAGTGGTGCCCCCCGTCGCCTATCGAGGGCGTGTTCGACCGCGAGGGCAAGCCTGTTCCGATCACCCAGGAGGCCTGCGAGCAGGTCGTCGAGCCCGGCCTGGCGGATACCCTCGCCAACGCACTGAGCAAGGACACCTCGGGCGGTGGCACGGCAGCGGGTGCCGCCGGATCCGTGGGATGGAACCTGCCCGTCTCGGCCAAGACAGGTACCACCGAGTCCCACATGTCGTCCGCATTCCTCGGCTTCACCAACCGGTACGCGGGCGTCGTCTACACCTACGGTGACTCCCCCACGCCCGGCCAGATCTGCTCCGGTCCCGTCCGGCCCTGCTACGACGGCAACCTCTTCGGCGGCACCGAGCCGGCGCGAACCTGGTTCTCCGCGATGCTGCCGGTGGCGACACGATTCGGCTCGATCGAACTTCCGCCGGTAGACCCGCGTTACGTGCGCGGTGCCGGCAACGCCCAGGTGCCCGACGTGGCGGGGCTCCCTCGTGAGCGCGCCACGCAGCAGCTTCAGGACGCCGGATTCTCGGTGACGGAGGCGACGGTGAAAGCCGAGCAGCGCGCCGGCACCGTGACGAGCAGTTCCCCCTCGGGTTCGGCCGTCCCGGGCAGCACGGTGACGATCTTCGTCAGTGACGGCTCGGTGCGCGCCGTGCCGTCGGCCAGTGCCACCCCCGCCCGGCCCGACGGCCGGGAGGTGCCCGACACCACCAGCCGTTCCACTCCGGCGCCTATTCCGGGCCGGGAACCGGAGCAATCCGAATCGTCGCCGCCGCCGGACGAAGATTCGTCGGCGACCACCACTCCGAGCAGACCCGACAACTGACCGGTCCCGATAGATCAGGGCGCGACCTCCACGAGGTCGCGCCCTGATTCTCTTCGGTGGAGTGGGCGAAAACTACAGCCGCGAACGGACCGCCGCCGAGAGCCGCTTGCCGTCTGCCTTCCCCGCGGCGATCGCCGTCGCAGCCTTCATGACCTGCCCCATGTTCTTGGGCCCGGGACGCTCACCGATCTCCTCGGCGACCTGCCCGATCGCGGTGTCGACGACGTCGACGAGTTCCGCGTCGGTCAACGGCGTCGGGAGGTATTCGTCGATGATCCGGCCCTCGGCATGCTCTTTGGCGGCGAGTTCACCGCGGCCGTTCTCCGTGTACACCTCGGCTGCTTCGCCGCGCTTTTTGGATTCGCGCGCCAGAACTTTGAGGATGTCCTCGTCGGAGAGTTCGCGAGCTTCCTTACCCGCCACCTCTTCGGTCTGGATCGCGGACAGCATCATGCGGATCGTCGCCGTGCGCAGCTTGTCCTTGTCCTTCATCGCCGCGGTGAGGTCCGCGCGCAGTGTGGATTTGAGCGAGGGAGTGGTGTCGGTCATGGAGGAAACGCTACGCCCGAGACCACGAACACGGCGCGCGGACCGATCGCGGCGGTACCCTGGACGAGTGCCTGATGTTTCTGCTCTTCGCCGCGTCGCAGTCGGCGCCGCCGGAGCTTCTGCCCTCGGCCTCGGCTACGCGACTCTGATCGAACGCAACGCCTTCACTTTGCGAGAGGTGACGGTCCCGGTGCTTGCACCGGGCGCATCGACCCTCCGCGTTCTCCAGATCAGCGACCTGCACATGATGCCCAACCAGCGTCTCAAGCAGAACTGGTTGCGCGAACTCGACTCGCTCGAGCCCGACCTGGTGGTCGACACCGGGGACAACCTGTCCCACCCGCGGTCGGTGCCGGCCGTGGTTCAGGCGCTCGGTGGTCTCCTCGCACGTCCCGGCCTGTTCGTGTTCGGGAGCAACGACTACTTCGGGCCGGTCCCGAAGAACCCGTTCGCGTACTTCGACAAGAACCACGACCGCGTCTACGGCGCGCCGCTGCCGTGGGGCGATCTGCGGGCCGCGTTCACCGAACGCGGTTGGCACGACATGACGCATGTGCGTCGCGACATCGAGGTGGGCGGTGTCCGTATCGCCGTCGCCGGAGTCGACGACCCGCACCTCGAGCGTGACCGCTACGAGACGATCGCCGGCCCGGCAGATCCGTCCGCGGACCTTCGGCTCGGTTTGACGCATTCCCCCGAGCCGCGCGTGCTGGATCGCTTCGCGGCCGACAACTACGACCTGGTGCTCGCCGGTCACACCCACGGCGGTCAGCTGTGCCTCCCGTTCGTCGGCGCGCTGGTCACCAACTGCGGAATCGACCGGTCGCGGGTGAAGGGCCCGTCCCGGTGGGGCTCGCACATGCAGCTTCACGTGTCCGCCGGACTCGGCACGTCGCCGTTCGTCCCCGCACGGTTCTTCTGCCGTCCGGAGGCCACGCTGCTGACGCTCGTCCCGGCTCCGCGCGAGACCCGGCACCGGGATCTCGACAGCGCGGCCGAAAGCGCGCAATCTCACCGCTGACCAGCAGATTTAACCTTCGCCCGAGTCGTGATGTAAGCTAGCCGAGGTTCATCACGGGGTGTGGCGCAGCTTGGTAGCGCGCTTCGTTCGGGACGAAGAGGTCGTGGGTTCGAATCCCGCCACCCCGACAGTGATAAGCAGTTCAGAGGCCCTTTCCGCAGTGCGGAAAGGGCCTCTGGCCTTCTCACGGGTCGACTGCCCCGACAGTCCACTTTCGAAATGTCAATGGATCGACTCGTGCACCATCGCCGCGATTCGACGTTCGAGATCATTGAACGCCACCGACGTCACGTCCCGCTCATCTCCGAGGTCGATGTCGACGATGTCGCGGATGTGGCCCGGCACTCCGTGCGAGGCACCGCCCGTCATGACGACCACGCGATCCGACAGGTACACAGCCTCCTCGATACTGTGCGTCACGAAGATGACAGTTGTGCCCTCCGCCTTCTGGATCCGCGCCAACTCGTGCTGAAGAGTGGTTCGCGTCAGCGCGTCGAGAGCGCCGAAGGGCTCATCCATCAGCATCACTGCCGGATTGTTGGCCAGCACCCGTGCAATCGCCACGCGCTGCTGCATACCTCCGGAGAGCTGATGCGGGTACTGCTCCGCGAACCGCTCGAGCTGAACGGCGTGAATGTACTTGTCGGCCTGTTCGTTCGCGATGTTGCGACCCAGTCCGCGCTGGCGGGGACCGTATGCGACGTTTTCACGCACGGACATCCACGGGAAAAGTCCGTAATCCTGGAAGACGACGCCTCTCTCCGGGCCGGGGCCGCGTACCGGATTACCACCGACCACGAGGTCTCCCGAGGTCTGCGCCTCGAAACCGGCGAGCATCCGGAGCAGTGTGCTCTTCCCGCAACCGCTGGCGCCGACGAGGCACACGAATTCACCGGATTCGATCGTGAGGTCAACGCCCGCGAGCGCCTGGACGGCACCCGGACCGTCGCCGTACTGCTTGGAGAGGTCCCGGATAACGATATCGGCGGCCTGCGCGGCTCGACCGGCCTGCGGCGCGAGGGTGGTTACTGCGTTCGACATGGGATTGCCCTTTCGTCGTCAAGTGTGGATGCGGGTCAGGACAACCCGGGTCGGCTACCGGTCGCAACCTTCAGGATCCATCCCATCAGCCGGTCGGTGATGAATCCGGCCAAGCCGATGAAGACCATGCCGGCGATGATCAGGTCGGTACGGCTCATGTCCCGCGCCTGGGTGATCATCGCGCCCAGACCGGTGGAGATGCCTACGGTCTCGCCGACGACCAGCACCACCCAGGACAAGCCGAGCGCGATGCGCAACCCGCTCGTGATGCTTTGCATCGCACTGGGAATGATGATCTTGTAGAGCGTTTTCGGCTGCGGCGTCCCCAACATGGCGGCCGCCTCGAGGAGACGCGGCGGAACCTGGGCGACGCCCATGACCGTGTTGAGCAGGATCGGGAAGAACGCGGCAATGAAGATCAGGAAGATCGTCGAACGGTCGCCGTAGCCGATGATCAGCAACGCCAGGGGTGCCCATGCTGTGACCGGGATGGGACGGACCAGGTTCACGGTCGTCTCGAGGGCTCGACGCACCGGCCCGAAACGGCCCATCAGCACGCCCAGTGGGATCGCCAGGGCAGCCGCGAGGAGAAAGCCGTTGAGCACGCGCAGGGTGCTGGCGGCGAGGTGTCGCCAGAGCGATCCGCTGTACGCATCATCGTGAATGCCACCGAACGTGACGTCCCACATCCTGCGAGCAACCTCGCCCGGTGGTGGCAGGAATTGCATTTGAACGCCGAGCGGGAGCGTCCAACCGAACCGCACGCCGAGGCTCCAGAAGCCGCCGAGCAGAACCAGGACCGGCAGACCGTAGAAGACAGCCGCTGTCTTTTTGAGGGCAGCGAGCGGGGCGGACACGACAGCAGTGCGAACTCGGGGAGTTGCAGGCGGAACGGGCTGATTGGGTGTCTTACGGCTGATCACGTCGGTCATCACTGGTCCGCCTTCTGGAACGAGTCGTCGATGAATACCTTCAGGTCGGGTTCGACCGGGATCTGGCCCAATGCCACCATCTGCCGGGTGAGCGCCGCGACCTGGCTCCGGTAGTCGTTGGAAAGATCAGAACGAGGCCAGATGTTGGCGATCGCGGTCTCGGCGACCTCGGAGTCGAGTCCGAACTCTCCGACCACGCCCTGCTGCCACACGTCGCGTTCGGCATCCAGGAACGCTGCCGTCTCGGCGTGTACGTCGACCAGCGTCCGCACCAGATCGGGGTTCTCGTCGATGGTGCGCTGTGTGGTCGCGAGCCCGATGTTCACGCGGCCAACCGGGGTTTCATAGGGAGAAATCAGGCTGTGCGCGCCTGCCTTGATCGCGGTGGCCGGACCGAGTTCCGCAGACGAGAACGCCGCGATCTGGCCGGTCGACAACGCGTTCGCCATATCGGAGAAGGGGAGGTTGACCAACTGGATGTCGCGGTTCGCATCCAATCCGTTCTGCGCGAGGGTGAGCCGGAGCAGAATCTCCTGTGAGGAACCGAGCGGGAATCCGACCTTCTGCCCCCTGAGGTCCTCGACCGTCTCGATACCCGCTGCCGCGACAATGCCCGTGCCGCCATCCGCGGCGGAAGCAATCAATCGAACATCCTGTCCCGCAGCCGCACCCGCAAGGAAGGCGGGGACGCCGGCGACACCGAAATCGATTGCTCCGCTGACCAATGCATTCTTGATGTCCGGTGACGTGTCGAACACGACGACCTCGACGGAAGTTCCCGCGGGCGCGAACCGGTCGTACAGGAAGGGATGGAACAGGTGGGGCTGACCTCTCAGCGTGCCGACCTTCACGATGTTCGTGCTGCCACCGTCGCCGGTTGGTTGCGCCGCGAACGTGGCGTCGATGTTGCTGCACGAGGCCGTGAACAGCATGGCGAGACCAGCCGCAGCGACGGCGAGTTGCCGAAATAAACGAAGGGGCACGGGAACTCCTGGGGTAGAACAACGAAATCAGGGTGACCTGCTGCAAAGAGGCGCTGGTCAAGTGGAATACAAGGCTGTATCCGTGGTGTATACAGTCGCCCGGTTCGGTTACCCCGAGCGTTCCGCTACGTGACAGCGTTGTTACGAGTCGTCGCCGTCCGTAAGTGTCACGTCACACGGGGACTCTTCCGAGAAACGCGCGCCAGCCGCCGAATTCGGTGATGTCCTCGCCCACGGCAGCGGACGCCGGTGTGCAGGTGAAGCCGATGACAGGCGTGCCGTCCGAGAGAGTGATCGCGGTGAGCGCCATCGGCTCGGGTAGTGCCGCCAAGAAACTGCCGAGTCCCGCTCGTGAGATGCGGTACAACTCACCGGGAATCGACCGGCCCTGCCCTCCGGGACTGTGCACCAGGCCAGGCTTGGCCGGCAGCGTAGCCAGTCGGACCATGATGTAGTCGTCCGTCGTCTCGATGTCACGTTCGTAACGGGCACCCATCGCCTCGAGCTGAAAATGAAGTGGCTCGCCCCTCAAGTGCGCGCCGAACACAGCCAGCGGCACGCCCACCTCCGGCGCAAGCGGCGCACTGCGGACCCCTGCAACCAAGGCTGCGACGTCGAGTGCCACCTGGTCCCCGAACGCCGGCGTGATCGTCATGAAACCGAACGATTCACCGGGCGCACCCTCGGCGGGCACCGCGACCGAAGCCATGTCGAGCAGGTTGCAGAAGTTGGTGAAAGTACCGAGACGCCGGTTGATCTCGACCGGCTCGGCCAACACGTCTTCGATCAGCGGGTGCTCGGTGGTGGTGGGCAGTAGCAGCGCGTCGATGTCATCGAACAGCTCGGCTGCGAAACGCTTCGCATGCGCCAATGTTCCTATGTCGCTCGCGAATTCGTGGGCTGACTTTTCCCGCGCGTTCAGAATGATGGCCGCGACCGTCGGATCGAGCGCGGCCTCCGGGTTCGCAGCGACGAACGATCCCACAGCGTCGAAGCGTTCGGCGACGAGCGCACCGTCGTACAACAGCCGGGCTGCCGCGAGCAGGGGCTCGATGTCGACCTGAACCACCTCGGCGCCGGACCTCTCCGCACGTTGGACGGTGGCCGCGAAACTACTGCGGTACGTGGGCGACAGCATTTTCAGCTGCGTGTCGATCGGTACGCCGACGCGAGGTGCCGACGGGGCGGACAGCGTAACGTCGGCCGGCCATACCCGGCTCCGCGGGTCGGCGGCATCCGGACCGATCATCACCGACATCGCGAGGGTGGCCACATCCAGGCTCGGCGCCATCACGGTTACGCAGTCGAAGTCGGCACAGGCGGGGACGACGCCTCGGGTCGGGACCAAACCGAGAGTGGGCTTGATGCCCACCACGCCGTTGAACGTCGCCGGCACCCGTCCCGATCCGGCCGTATCGGTGCCCAGTGCGAAGTCGACCATCCCCAGGCCTACCGCGGCGCCCGATCCGGAACTGGAGCCGCCCGAGACCCGCTCGGGGTGATGCGCCGCACGCACCCGCCCATACGGGCTGCGCGTCCCCACCAGTCCGGTCGCAAACTGATCGAGGTTGGTTTTGCCGAGCAGGACAGCGCCGGCCCGCAACAGCCGCTCCACCGCGGGTGACGACTCCGCCGGGACGTAGGCGAACTCCGGGCACCCCGCGGTGGTCGGCAGTCCCGCCACATCGATGTTGTCCTTCACCGCGAAGGTCGTGCCGGCCAGCGGCAGCGCCTCTCCCGCCGCGATGCGAGCCTCGACCGCCGCAGCATCGGCGAGGACGTCGTGCTCCGCGCGCAACGTAATCCAGATTTCCGGCCGGTCGCACTCGGTGATGCGGGCGAACGCATGCATGACACGTTCGCTGGGGGTCGCTTCGAAGACCGTTGTCATAGTGACCGCTTTCTCGGGCGGGCCGTGCGACGACCCAGAGATGTATACGTCGCTGCATACATAAATGGAGCGTTGTTACAGACGCGCTACGCGGCGTGACCGTTTGATGTCACCGGATGCGGAAGGGCGTCCTGCGGGGGCCGTTCGCAAGAATCGGCGCACTCGGAATTGATACCTAGAGATTGTTTACAGCTTCGACGGCGAGCTCATCATGGCTTCCAGCCCCGAGGACATCCCTCTCGTACTGGGCATGGACGTACGCGACCAGACCGCCGGCTACGTGCGCGCCTCTCGCACACGGGGTGCTGAGGTCAGGGCAGCAGACGGTCGAGGAAGTCGTTGCTGAACACGCGATGGGGGTCGTGGCGATCGAACGCTGCCAGGGCGGCGTCCCAGCCCTCGTCGGACGACAAGCCCTCGCGATACATCGCGGGGATGGTGCCGCCGAGGAAACCGGCGTCGCGGTACCCGCCCTCGTTGTCGAAGGCCCATCCCTTCGACCATTCGGATCGGAACGTCGCGTAGTCGCCCGAGTAGCGGTCGGCCATCCACTGTTCCATCTCGCGGAAGAAGGCGGACAGTCCCGCGGTGCCCGGAATCGACACGACGTTCATCCAGATCGCGGTGTCCCAGTCCGGACGGTCGGGCCGGGGACGTACCGGTGAAAGATTGGGAGCGCCTGCCGAATCGGTGAGGACCTCGGATTGGTCGTCGATGCGGCACAACCGGACCTCGAACGGCATGTTGACCGGATACTGCCCGAGCGACGCGTAGTACGTCATCCGCTCGTGCAGCCACGTCGTGAATTCGTGGATGACTTGCGCGATGTTCTCGCGCCGGGTCACCACCACGCCTCCACCGGCGACGACCCGCAACGTGGTGGCCCGAAGGTAGAACATCAGGTCTTTCGACCATCCCCACAGATCGCTGGTGTCGGTGGCCACGAGTCCCGCTGCGACCGCGCCGAACTGAGAGGCACCGAACGCGGGAGTGATGGCCTGGTTGCCGCTCGCCACCTGAGCGAGCGCATCGGTCACCGGTTCGGGGATGGAGTCGGAGAACACGTAAGGATAGGGGCCGAAGACCTCACGCGATTCTGCCGGTTTCTCCGGACTGACCGACCAGGTCTTGAGCCACGGCGTCTCCGTGAACGGAAACCAGATCGCTTCGACGCGTCCGTGTTGTTCGACGTAGCTTTCGAACGTGCGGCCCGGCGCACCGGGCGGGGCGAACAGTTCGCGCCACGGCACGTCGGTGGAACTCTGGCAGCGCACGCGGTAGTTCGCGCCGGCCTGCAACGTGACCGAGGTGACGAAGGTTCGGCCGAGGTGCGCGAGCAGAGGCGTGATTTCGGCGTCGGAGCGACGGAACTCGCGCAGTTCGTAGGACCCCGCGGCGTCGTTCCATACAACGGCGGTGAGGGCGAGCACGAGGTTCGACAGCGATCCGAACGACTGGCCGGCAACGACCGCCTCACCGGCGGCGGGGTACGTGGAGCCGTGTGCTCCGATCGACAGGGCACCGGCGATCGAGATGTCCCCGATGGCCGGGGAATTCGCCCAGCCGAGCCCCTCTCGTTGGAGGGCGCTCAGGATGGCTTCGATGCTCGCGCCGGCGTCGGCGGTGACCGTCGCCGGATAGCCGGTGGGATCGACCGATACAGAATTCAGTTGCGACATGGTGTCCACCAGGACGACCTTCTCGACGTTCTGCCCGGCTTCGAGGGTGAGGGGGCTCCAGCTGTGCATGGAGCCGCGCGGCCGAATCCGGAAGCCGTGGATCCGCGCCCAGTCGGCCAGCCGCACGATGTCCTGGGCGTCACGGGCAGTCGCGGTCCACACTGCGTCGAATTCGATCGTCTTCGCCCAGTTGACGAATCGCTGCTGCGCGAGCGGAATGTCCGCGGGGAAGTTCGGGGGCGCCGCGATGGTCGCGGCCGGATCGCCGAGCGGCACAGCACCCGCGCGGCTCCACCCTGTCCCCATCACGAGCGCGGCGCCGGCCGCGGCACCGAGAAGACCACGGCGACTGAGGATGGGGCCAGAGGCGCGAATGCTCACGGTGGCGAGCTCCGTTCTGTCGGGACGAGCCGGGCTATGGCCTAAAAATAGAACAAGTTCTCTTTTTAGGCCATAGCCCGGCAGCCCGACAGTTCCCCGAGTTCGGACCGCCCGGTTGTGAGGCGGCGCTACCTCGTCAGGACGCGAGGCTAGAACGCGAGACCGGAAGCCTCGAGGGTCTCCATGATGTACTCGGGAGCACCGTCGATGGACCACACGGCAAAAGCCACGGTCGCGAGGGTCAGTGCGGGACCGAGGATCCCCATTTCGAACGGCCCTCCGGCCCTGATCGCGATCATCTTCGGGAGTTTGATCTCCCACCATCGGGAACCTCTCCACGGGACGAACGGTGCAAGGAAGGGAATCCCCTCCTTCGTGATGGCGTCGCCGATACAGTGCGTCACGCATCCCAGCGCCACCGCGACACCGAGCCCGGTCGACCCCACCTCCCCCGGGAACCATCGCCACGTGAGGATCGACAGCACCGCCGCGACAGCCGTGACGGTGAACCACCCGTTCTTCTTCGCCCAGTTACCGAACAACCCCCGCAATGCCAGGCCCAGGGTCACGAAGAGGACCGCGATGACTGCTGCCCGGTCGAATCGCGAGACGAGCAGGGACACCCCCGTACCGAGCAGAGCAGCGAACAGCGCGGTGTGGGTCATCGTGCGGTGCCCCCCACGACGCTTTCCGTCGCGCCGGCCCTTGGTGATCGAGTAGTACCCCAGCGACACCTTGTCGATCCCTCGCGCCGCGACCTGACTGATCGGGCCGAACGAACGCGACACGGTCGATTGCGCCGTGTCGAGGTCGGGTAACAGTGCTGCGCCGGAACAGACGGCCGCGAACGCGAAGGCCTCGGCCGTCGAGGTCGGCCCGCCCCATTCGCGGGGAAGCACATCGGCGACGATGAGGCCGACGAGCGCCCCTGACACTGCATGGGTTGGGCCCATCACCATCTCGCACAACACCTTTCGACGCACGGAATCGAGTCCGGCCCCGGTGGACGAGCCACCGGGGCCGGACTATCAACCTAGCAATCACACCCGACCCACCCGTCACACGGATGTTCGAATGCGCCGAAAGGCAGACGAGGAGCGCTTACGCTCCCGCGCGCACGCCTTCCTCGACCTTCTTGCCGAGTTCCGCGTCGACGTTGCGCCAGTATTCGAAGATGCGCTCGTAGAGTGCCTCCGAGGTCCCGCCCAGCACGTGGCCGATGATGTTGTTCGCCAGCCGGTCGCGCGCCGCGTCGTCCAGAACCTCGCGGACGAGGATGCCGGCCTGAACGAAGTCACCGTCTTCCGGGTGTTCGATGTATCCGGCGCGCACCGCTTCGGTACCGAACGTCCACAGCCCGTCGTCGCCGGCACGCTCGGGATCGGCGTGCGGCCCACCGAAACTGTTCGGCGCGTACACCGGCGTGTCCGGGTCGTTGAACCGGTACGTCATGGTGCCGTCCTGCGAGTAGGAGTCGACGGTGTTCTTCGGTGCATTCACCGGAAGCTGGGCGTGGTTGGCGCCGATCCGGTAGCGATGCGCATCGGCATAGGAGAACACGCGGCCGAGCAGCATCTTGTCGGGCGACAACCCGATTCCGGGAACGACGTTCGAGGGCGCGAACGCCGCCTGCTCGATTTCGGCAAAGAAATTGCGCGGGTTGCGGTTCAAGGTCCAGGTGCCGACCTTGACGAGCGGGTAGTCCTTCTGCGACCAGACCTTGGTGACATCGAACGGGTTGAAACGGTAGGTCTCCGCCTCGGCGACCGGCATGATCTGCACGTGCAGCGTCCAGCTGGGGAAGTCACCCCGCTCGATCGCGTTGTACAGGTCGGCCCGGTGGAAGTCCGGATCGGTGCCGGCAAGGGTGTCGGCTTCCGCCTGGGTCAGGAACTCGATGCCCTGATCGGTCTTGAAGTGGTACTTCACCCAGAACCGCTCACCGGCGGCGTTGATCCACTGGTACGTGTGCGAACCGAAACCGTCCATGTTCCGCCACGAACGCGGGATGCCGCGGTCGCCCATGAGCCAGGTCACCTGATGTGCCGACTCCGGGCGCAGGGTCCAGAAGTCCCACTGCATCGTGTGGTCGCGGAGACCCGAGCCCCGCAACCGCTTCTGGGAGTGGATGAAGTCCGGGAACTTGATCGGATCCTTGATGAAGAAGACCGGGGTGTTGTTACCGACGATGTCGTAGTTGCCGTCTTCGGTGTAGAACTTCACGGCGAAACCGCGGGGGTCACGCCAGGTGTCGGGACTGCCCTGCTCGCCCGCAACCGTGGAAAAGCGCACGAGCGAGTCGGTTTTCGCACCCGGCTGGAAGAGTGCTGCCTTGGTGTACGCGGAAACGTCTTCCGTAACCACCAGTTCGCCGAATGCTCCGCCGCCCTTGGCGTGCACGACACGCTCCGGCACGCGCTCACGGTTGAAGTGTGCGAGCTTTTCGATCAGGTAGTGATCGTGCAGCAGAATCGGCCCTTGGGTTCCCGCAGTGAGCGATTCGTTGTCGCTGGCGACGGGAATACCGACGTCGTTGGTGGTGAACCGGGTGTTCGACATATCAGTGTCCTCCGAATTGCATGCCCGGATTTCGGGTGTGCGTGATCGGCACGGGCCGCGAGAAGCGAGTCCGTGCTGGTGAAGCGATGAAAGATGAGCGGGGATTCAGGGGCCGGCTAGCGGCAGTTCGCGCACAGCCCCCAGAAGGTGACCTCTGCTTCGTCGACGACGAAACCGTGGTCGTCGGATGGGGTCAGGCACGGCGCCGCGCCGACGACGCAGTCGATGTCGACCACCGAACCGCAGTTCCTGCAGACGAGGTGGTGGTGGTTGTCGCCGATGCGCGTCTCGTACCGCGCCGCCGATCCGGCCGGTTCGATTCGCCGGAGCAGTCCGGCACCCACACACGCCTTCAGAACGTCGTATACAGCCTGGGTGGACACGGATCCGAGAGTCTCCCGCACTCGGGCAGCGATGTGGTCGGCATCCGAATGAGGATGCTCGGCAACCGTTCCCAGCACGGCAACTCGCGGGGCCGTCACCCGCAGGCCCGCGGAACGCAGTTGTTCCGTGGGGTCGAAGTGGTGCCCGTCCATTCGTTGCATGGGACCCAGTATGCCCCTTTTCTGGAATTAGTCAAGAAAATGGGCATACGGGTCTACTTCGCAGGTCCGGTGCTCATCTGTCCGGAGGTGATGACGATGCCGTGGTGGGTTCCCGGACGCAGCCAGCGGCTCAGCGTCGGCCCTTCCGCCTCCACCCCGACACGTGCGTACCGGAACTTGCCCCGCAGTCGTGCGGTCGCGCGAGAGATCGAACCGTCGTCACCGGGCTGTGCGAAGGTGAGGCCACCGATGATCGGCAGTTCCGGGCCGCGCGGGCGAGCCGAGGTCGCGACCTTCCATCCGCCCCCGGCTGCGGAGAAGTCGCCGAGCACATCGCCCGAGAACGTCGCCAGCACCTTCGGCAACCGCCAGTGCGCCCGGCCGCCGTGCACCGACGGTTCGGAATCGACCGCGATGAACGGCACCGCCATCGCCGGGATCAGTCCCCGTCGTAACACCGGGCTGGCCAGGATCTCGCGATAGGGCCCCACCGGGGAATCCAGGTAGTCGACCATCATCGCGAGAGTGATCGGGAGAGTCGGGCCCTCGGGCCCGTATTCCGCGGCGACAGGCGTACTGCGGTGCCACCACAACGTCGCCCGCACCGCTGCCGGCCACGGCGGGGGCGGCGACGTCGGCCATTCGGTGCGCTCGTCTGCGCTCTCAGGCACTTTCCACAGCACGGTCTGCGTCCTTTCGTCGAATCGGATGGATCGGGAGTCGGAGCGCAGCAGGAGCACCGGCAGGGACCGTGGGCTTCACGGGAGGAACCGCCGTCACCGGTTCGTAGGGTGCGCCGAGTGGAGGCCGGGTGTCGTTCGCGCCCTTGTTCGGCCACAACGCCATCGCCCGCTCGGCCTGCGCGGTGATCGTCAGCGACGGGTTGACCCCGAGGTTGGCACTGACGACAGACCCGTCGACGACGTGCAGACCGTCGTGCCCGTAGACACGCAGGTACGGGTCGACGACGCCGCGTTCGGGAGAATCACCGATCGCACAGCCGCCGAGGAAGTGCGCCGTCATCGGGATGTTGACCAGGTCGACGATCGAACCGCCCGGGTCGCCTCCGATCTTTTGCGCGATGCGGCGGATCGCCTCGTGCCCGACCGGAATCCACTCCGGAGGCCGCTCCCCCGGTCCCGGCTTGCTGGTCAGCCCGCGACCGAGCGGGGTGCGCCTGGTCTTCAGTTCGAGGGAGTTGTCGTCCGTCTGCATCACCAGCGCGATCACGGTACGTTCCGACCAGTTCCGCACGGACAGGTTCCGCAGGAACGCACCCGGATTCCGGGCCGCGACACCGAAGAATTTCACCAGGCGGGGCACCCGGCCGCCACCGTCGACGAGCATCGCCTGGATCATCCCGATGAGATTGCTTCCCTTGCCGTACCGCACCGGTTCGATATGGGTGTGATCGTCGGGATGGAACGACGAGGTGATCGCCACACCGCCGGTGTAGTCCACGTCGCGATTCCGGGCGGTCGCCGCGAGTACCGCCTCGGAGTTGGTACGCACGACCGTTCCGAGGGTGCTCGACAGGTTGGGCAGATCCCCGGTCTCGCGGCTCGCGAGCAGCAGGCGTGCGGTTCCGTAGGTGCCGGCGGCGACGACCACGTGGTCGGCGGTGAACACGGTGCGGCGCTTACGAATGCCGTCGGTGCTCCGGGTGTGGACCTCGTAGCCACCACCGGGGCGGGGAACCACCCGGGTCACCGTGGACAGTGCGTGGATCACTGCGCCCGCACGTTCCGCGAGGTACAGGTAGTTCTTCACCAGAGTGTTCTTTGCTCCGACCCGGCATCCGGTCATGCAGCTTCCGCATTCGGTACAGCCGGTGCGCTCGGGTCCGGCACCTCCGAAGTAGGGATCCGCCACGGTCTTGCCGGGCTCGTCGAAGAACACGCCCACCGGCGTGGTCACGAAGGTCTCGCCGGCGCCCATCTCCTCGGCGACCTCGCGCATCACCTTGTCGGCGGGAGAGGTGGTGGGGTTCGGGCGCACGCCCAGCATCCGGGCGGCCTGATCGTAGTACGGGGAGAGCTCGGCCTCCCAGTCGTCGATGTGCCCCCACTGAGGGTCCCGGAAGAAGGGTGTGGGCGGCTTGTACAGCGTGTTCGCATAGTTGAGCGAGCCACCGCCGACGCCTGCCCCGGCCATCACCAGGACGTCGGGAAGCAGGTGCATGCGCTGCACTCCGTAACACCCCAGCGCCGGTGCCCACAGGTACTTGCGCAGCCGCCAGCTGGTCTTCGGCAGATCCTCGTCCGAGAAGCGACGGCCCGCTTCGAGAACGCCTACCTTGTAGCCTTTTTCGGTCAGCCGTAACGCGGCGACACTGCCCCCGAAACCGGAGCCGATCACGAGAACGTCGAAGTGGGTCATGCTGTTGCTCCTGCCGCGGCGGTCCGCTGCGTGTAGTTCTCGAGATCGAACTGCTTCGTGCGCGCACGGTAATGCCAGGTGAACGTCGGCCACATCACGGAGTTGCGGCCCTTCTCGTCGATGTACCAGCTACTGCAACCTCCGGCGTTCCAGACCGTCCCCTCGAGGATCGGATCGAGTTCGTCGGTGTAGCGGCGCTGCGCGTCCCCGGTCACTTCGAGGGCGGCGATCCCGCGGGATCGCATGGTGCGCAACGCGTCGGCGATATATGCAGCCTGCGATTCGAGCATGTACACGATCGAGCTGTGTCCGAGGTTGGTGTTGGGTCCGTAGACGAGGAACAGGTTGGGGAACCCGTGTACCGAGATTCCCAGGTGGGCCGCGGGGCTGCCGTCCCACGTCTCGGCGAGTGTGCGACCGTCGGTTCCGCGGATGTGGTGGGCGACGGGAGGTTCGGTCGGCGTGAAGCCGGTACCGAAGATGATGGTGTCCACCGGGTACTCGTTGCCGTCCTTGTCGACGACGCCGTTCTCCGTCACCGCGGTGAGCCCGGACGACACCACGCTCACATCGGACCGCGTGATGGTGGGGAACCACTCGTTGGACAGCAGGATCCGCTTGCAGGTGATCGCGAAATCGGGCGTGAGCCGCTCGCGCAGCGTCGGGTCCTGCACCTGCTTGCGGAGCACCTGCCGGGCGCGGCGCTCGAACAACGGCAGGAGGTATTTGCGGGCGAACGGCTTCGTCATGCCCACGACATAGATTTCTTTCTGCCCGTATACAGCGCCGCGCATGAGCTTCTGGGTGAAGGGGAAGCGGCGGTACAACGACCGGACCGAGCGGGCGATGGCGGGATCGTGCTTGGGCATGACCCACGACGCGGTGCGCTGGAACAGGGTGAGGTGGGCGACGCGGTCGACGATCGCGGGAACGAACTGGATGGCCGATGCCCCGGTGCCGATCACCGCGACGCGTTCACCGGTGAGATCGTGGTCGTGGTCCCATTCGGCGGAGTGGAAGGTCTTGCCCCGGAACAACTCGAGTCCGGGAACCTTCGGGTAGGTGGGCGTCGAGAGGGCACCGGTTGCGGCGACGAGCACGTCTGCGGTGAGGTCGCCGCGGGACGTCGACACCGACCACACTGCGCGGGCGGCGTCCCACTGCGCCTCCCGCAGCTCACATCCGAACATTGTGCGCTGGGTGACACCCTCGTCACGGGCCACGCGCCGGAGGTAGGCGTAGATCTCTTCCTGGGTGCCGTGGGCACGCGACCAATCGGGTTCGGGCGCGAAGGAGAACGAGTACAGCGCGCTCGGGACGTCGCATGCCGCACCCGGGTAGGTGTTGGCCCGCCACGTACCGCCTACGTCGTCTCCCCTTTCGAGGACGAGAACATCTGCGGTCGGATCCTGGCGCAGCAAGGTAGCGGCCGTTCCGATTCCGCCGAAGCCGGCGCCCACGACAAGGGTGTGCACGTGGTCGGGGAGCATCGCGAGACTCATTTCGACACCAGGGCCTTCCAGACCGGGAGGAGACGCTCCCGGAACTCTCGATCGGATTCAGGGGTACGCATCAGGGCGGAGACGGCGAAACCTCGCGCCAGTTCTATGGCGAGGTCGATGATGTCGGGACTCACCCGGTCGCCCATGATTTCGAGGCAACCGGTGCGCAGCGCGTCGGACACCTTGCGTTCCAGCGGAATCATCGCTGCGTGGAGCGACGGATCGGTCCGGGCCGCGACCCACAGTTCGAGTGCCGCGTCGAACAACGGTCCGGAGAACGCGTCGAACAATGCCTCGAATCCGTACTCCGGGTCGGGGTCGGATTCGAGGATCTCTTGCAACCGCTTTTCCACCAGATGCTCGATCGCCGCCACGACCAGAGATTCCTTGGTGGGAAAGTGGTGTAACTGTGCGCCACGGGAGACACCGGCACGGGTGGCGATGCCCTGCGTACTGATGCCCGCGTATCCCTGCTCGACCAGGGATTCCACGGCTGCGTCGAGCAGTTTCGCGCGAGTGGCCGCTGTTCGTTGCGCCTGAGTTCGTGTGGCGCCGGGCACAGTGTCGTGGATCACGCTACGGATCGTAACGGTAAACCAACAAACAGTCCAGACTGTATGTAAACCCCTTTAGGGACGCTTCAGCGACCGGGCCGTCTCATGGGCAGGTGGTCGATACCCGCCTCGACGCAATTCGGGCCGGTGCGCTCGAAACCCAAGCGGCCGTACCAGTCCTCGAGATATGCCTGTGCCAGGATCTCGACGGGTTGCGGATGGTCGTCGATCACCGACTCGATCAAGCGGGCAGCGAGACCCCTGCCCCGGGCATGCTTCGCGGTCGCGACCCGCCCGATGTGGATGACCGGTCCGTCGGAGTCGAGGACCCGGAGGGTCGCCACCACATCGTCGCCCTCCTCGACCCAGTAGTGCGTCGTGCCGGGCTCGAGGTCGAGGCCGTCGAGTTCGGGCTCGGACACGATCCCCTGCTCGTACACGAACACTTCCGTGCGCAACCGCACGATGCGGTAGAGGGTCGCCGGTGCGATGCGGTCGAGGGTCGCGGAACGAATGGACGTCACACCGGCCATCCTAGGTGGGAGCTCACAGCGAACCCTCGGACGAAAAGCAGCGAGTGGACCACCCCTGGGGATGATCCACTCGCTCGAGTACCGAGATGACGGAGCTCAGACGAGCAACTCCGCGATCTGAATCGTGTTGAGCGCAGCGCCCTTGCGCAGATTGTCGCCCGAGACGAACAGCGCGAGGCCACGGCCATCGGGCGCACCCGGGTCCTGACGGATGCGGCCCACCAGCGAGACGTCGTCACCGGCTGCCGCGAGCGGGGTCGGCACGTCGACGAGCCGGACACCCGGAGCCGCGGCGAGGATCTCCTGCGCACGCTCGACCGACAGGGGCCGCTCGAACTCCGCATTGATCGACAGCGAATGGCCCGTCACGACCGGCACGCGCACGCACGTTCCGGACACGAGCAGATCCGGAAGACCCAGAATCTTGCGCGACTCGTTGCGCAGCTTCTGGTCTTCGTCGGTCTCGCCGGAACCGTCGTCGACGAGCGAACCGGCGAGCGGCAGCACATTGAACGCAATCGGTGCGACGTACTTGTCGGGTGCCGGGAAATCGACCGCGCCGCCGTCGTGCACCAGCTTCTCCGCGTCGTCGATGACCGCGCGGGCCTGGCCCAGCAGTTCCTCGACACCGGCGATACCGCTACCGGAGACCGCCTGGTAGCTCGAGACGATCAGACGCTGAAGGCCCGCCTCGTCGTGCAGCGCCTTGAGGACCGGCATCGCGGCCATCGTGGTGCAGTTGGGGTTCGCGATGATGCCCTTCGGCGGGTTCTTCGCCTGCTCGGGGTTGACCTCGCTCACGACGAGGGGAACGTCGGGGTCCTTGCGCCATGCCGACGAGTTGTCGACAACGGTCGCGCCTGCGGCAGCGAAGCGCGGAGCCTGCGCACGGGACAACGTCGCACCGGCGGAGAACAGGGCGATGTCGATGCCCGCAAGGTCCTCGTCGGACGTCGCGGCAGCGTCCTCGACGACGATTTCCTCACCCCGGAAGGGAAGCTTCTTGCCGGCCGAGCGAGCCGAGGCGAAGAAACGAACCTTGTCGGCCGGGAAGTTCCGCTCCTCGAGGAGCGTGCGCATGACGATGCCGACCTGTCCGGTGGCACCCACAACAGCAATGGTGGTCATATCTATCGCCCCGTCCCTGCGTGCACGACCGCTTCCTCGGTGCCACCGAGATCGAACGCTGCATGCAGGGCACGCACCGCTTCGTCGAGTTCGGTGTCGTCGACGAGGACCGAGATGCGGATCTCGGAGGTCGAGATGAGATCGATGTTGATGCCGGCGTCGGCGAGCGCCTCACAGAACTTGGCGGTGACGCCGGGATGGCTCCTCATGCCGGCGCCGACGAGGGAGACCTTGCCGATGTGGTCGTCGAAGAGGACCTGTGTGAAGCCGATCTCTTCCTGCCGCTTGGTGAGCAGTTCGACCGCGCGCGGAGCGTCGGAGGTGGGCAGGGTGAAGGTGATGTCGGTCTTGCCGGTCTCGACCTTCGAGATGTTCTGCAGCACCATGTCGATGTTGATGTCGGCGTCGGCGACCGCACGGAACACCTTGGCGGCGTAGCCGGGGGTGTCCGGCAGACCGACCACGGTGATCTTCGCTTCGCCGCGATCGTGCGCAACGCCGGTGATCAGTGCCTCTTCCACAGGGATGTCCTCCATCGATCCGGACACGATGGTGCCGGGCTTGGTGGTGTACGACGAACGAACGTGCACAGGCACGTTGTAGCGGCGGGCGTATTCGACGCACCGCAGCATCAGGACTTTGGCGCCACTCGCGGCGAGCTCGAGCATCTCCTCGAAGGACACCTTCTCGAGCCGCTGTGCGTCCTTGACGATGCGCGGGTCCGCGGTGAACACACCGTCGACGTCGGTGTAGATCTCGCACACGTCCGCCTCCAGTGCGGCGGCGAGAGCGACGGCGGTCGTGTCGGAGCCACCACGACCGAGGGTCGTGATGTCCTTGCTGTCCTGGCTCACACCCTGGAACCCGGCGACCAGCACGATGCTGCCCTCGTCCAGGGCCGTGCGGACACGACCGGGGGTGACGTCGATGATCTTCGCGTTGCCGTGGCTGCCCGTGGTGATCACGCCGGCCTGCGAGCCGGTGAACGAGCGGGCTTCGGCACCGAGAGAATGGATAGCCATCGCGACCAGGGAGTTCGAGATTCGCTCACCCGACGTGAGGAGCATGTCCATCTCTCGCGCCGGGGGCACCGGGCACACCTGATGAGCGAGGTCGAGCAGTTCGTCCGTGGTGTCACCCATTGCGGACACCACGACCACGACGTCGTTGCCCGCCTTTTTGGTCTCGACGATCCTTTCAGCGACGCGCCGGATCCGCTCGGCCGTCGCGACCGAGGATCCTCCGTACTTCTGGACGACGAGTGCCACGCTGTCGAACCTCCGGGTCTTGGGAACAAGTCCAGGGGCCAAGCTTACCGATGGCTGTGTGGGGGTCGGTCGGGCCCATCGGGAAAGTGTCGTGCGCAACAACGGGCGGTCGCCGTCGGCGTCACGAACCGGCCGCCCGAATGTTCGACCGGTCTACTTCCTCGAGCCTTCGCCGCAGAAACCGGGCCGTTGCCTCGTTGCCCGTGGTCTTCAGTGCGGCGCGATACGCGTCGGCGGCGTCGGCCCGGCGCCCGGCGCGCCGCAGCAGATCTGCGCGGGCAGGCTCGATCAACCTGCGCAATCGTGGGTCTTCGGGCAGCGCCTCGAGTGCTGCGAGCCCCGCCTCCCACCCGTCCCGGAACCCGAGGGCAACCGCGCGGTTGACCGCCACGACGGGAGATCCCGACAACTCCAGCAGGCGGTCGTACGCACCGACGATGGTGACCCAGTCGGTCGCGTGCCAGGTCGGAGCGCAGGCGTGGACGGCGGCGATCACCGCCTGGGGCAGGTACGGCCCCGCGGAGCCACCCGCGCGATCGAGCGCGTCGAGGCCGTCCCGGATACGGTTCCCGTCCCAGCGCCCGCGATCCTGCTCCTCGAGCGGTCGCACCGCTCCGTCGGCGCCGACTCGCTCGTGACGCCGGCTGTCGTGCAGGAGCATCAGCGCGAGGAGTGCCCACGCCTCCCGCTGGTCGGGCATCAGGTCACACAGCAACCGCCCGAGCCGAATCGCCTCCGCGCACAGGTCCTCTCGGACCGGTGCGTCACCGGATGTCGCGGAATAACCCTCGGTGAAGACCAGGTAGATGCAGGTCGTGACTTGCGGAACACGTTCGGGCAGAAGGTGTTCCGGAGGTGACCGGAACGGAATTCCCGCATCGCGTATCTTCGCCTTCGCGCGGCTGAGACGCCGCGTCACGGTCGACTCCGTCTGCAAGAACGCCCGTGCGATTTCGGCGGCCGTCAGCCCGCACACCAGACGGAGCGTGAGAGCGACTTGGGCGTCGGGCGCGAGCGCCGGGTGACAGCATGTGAACAGCAACCGCAGTTCGTCGTCACGCACCCACGGCACCTCGTCGTCGAGCGCCCCCGGTACGTCGCCGAACCGCACGGCCGCGACCTCCTTTCCGTCGCGGGCCGCCTCCCGGCGGATCCTGTCCAGGGCACGCCGACGCGCAACGGTGGTGATCCACGCGCCGGGATTCGCGGGTTCGCCCCGCTCCGGCCAGGTCCGCAATGCGTCGACGAAGGCGTCCTGAACGGCATCCTCCGCAAGGGTGAGATCGCCGGCGAATCGCGTCACCGCTGCTACCGCGCGGCCGTGCTCCGCGCGAAACACCCGGGCGACGTCCATGCGGCCACTCCGCTATTCGTCGACCATGCGGCGTAGTTCGACGCATCCCCGGGGGCCCACCGGTATCTGCAGCGCGAGTCCCACTGCGGTGGCGCGATCGGGCGCGGACAACACGTACAGGCCGTTGGCGATCTCGGTGGATTCGGAGAACGGCCCGTCCGTCAGCATCACCTCGCCGCCCTTCGTGCGAACCGTGGTCGCCGAGGCCGGGGGGCGGAGTGCTCCTCCCGCGCGCACCGCCGAGCCGGCCGCTTCCGTGAATCGGGCGGGCGCGGCCGCACCCTCGTCCCACGCCGGGGTACCCGGATCGTCCGCGCTGCCGGCGGGTTCGCGCAGCAGTGCAAGCCAGCATCCGGCGCTGTGCGGCGTGGAGAACCACTCCACCATCGGCCACAACTCGATGTAGCCGTTGTCCATGTCGGGAATCCGGCGTACGAGGTCGAGAGCGGCATCGACATCGTCCGCCTCGAAGATGTAGAACCCGCCGACGACCTCGTTCGACTCGGCGAACGGACCGTCCGTCACCAGCGGGGTGCCGCCGGTGTTCCTGACGGTCGCCGCTTCGGCCACCGGATGCAGCGCACCGCCGCCGACGATCGCCGGACCGGCGTACGCGTCGAAGACCGCATGATGCGCCACCGATTCCTCGAACTCCGGGGTGCCCGGGATGGAGGCGGGCCCGCTTTCCGGTTCCGCCAGCAACGCCAAGTACTTCATCTCGCTATCCTCTCGTCTCGGAAAGGGGCGGGAAGCCCCTTTGCAAAGACGACGAACAATCGGAGCCCTTTCGGACAAAGCGGGGGCCGGCGGTGCAACGAGGTGTCGTGGCGTTTACACTGCTTGGCATGCAGCGCGCGCTTCTCCTCGGCCGCCGCGGCGGGATCTGACCAGACCGGCTTCCCGTCGCGGGGTTTCTACGCGCCGGTCGATATCCTGATCTGGACCCACCGGTCCCACCTCTTTGGAGATACGTCATGTCACCCGCCGACGCTTTCACCTCCGGTTCGCGCACCATCACCCCGCCGAGCAAGCCCGCGCCCGCCGATCAGCCAGCGTGGAACACCCAGAAGAACTCGTCGATGCCGACGTACCGGTACCGGCCGTTCGCCGAGGAAGTCGAGCCGGTCTCGCTGCCCGACCGCACCTGGCCCGACAAGATCATCGACCGCGCACCCGGCTGGTGCGCCGTCGACCTGCGTGACGGCAACCAGGCGCTCATCGATCCGATGAGCCCGGCCCGCAAGCGCCGGATGTTCGATCTGCTGGTGCGGATGGGCTACAAGGAGATCGAGGTCGGCTTCCCGTCCGCGAGCCAGACCGACTTCGACTTCGTCCGGGAAATCATCGAGGACAACGCAATTCCCGACGACGTCACCATCCAGGTACTGACGCAGTCCCGTCCCGAGCTGATCCGGCGCACCTTCGAAGCATGTGTCGGTGCACAGAACGTGATCGTGCACTTCTACAACTCCACGTCGATCCTGCAGCGCCGGGTCGTGTTCCGCGCCGACAAGGACGCCGTCAAGAAGATCGCGACCGACGCCGCGGAACTGGTGATCGAGACCGCGAAGGATTACCCCGACACCAACTGGCGGTGGGAGTACTCCCCCGAGTCCTACACCGGCACCGAACTGTCGTACGCCAAGGAAGTGTGCGACGCGGTCGTGGCGACCCTGGGCGCCACCCCCGAGCACCCGGTGATCATCAACCTGCCGGCGACCGTCGAGATGGCCACCCCGAACGTGTACGCGGACTCGATCGAGTGGATGCACCGCAATCTGGCCCAGCGCGACTCGATCATCCTGTCGCTGCACCCCCACAACGACCGCGGGACCGGTGTCGCGGCCGCCGAGCTGGGTTACCAGGCCGGCGCCGACCGTATCGAGGGTTGCCTGTTCGGGAACGGCGAGCGCACCGGCAACGTATGCCTGGTGACGCTGGGCCTGAACATGTTCAGCCGCGGGGTCGACCCGCAGATCGACTTCTCGAACATCGACGAGATCCGCCGCACCGTCGAGTACTGCAACCAGCTGCCCGTCCCCGAACGGCACCCGTACGGCGGCGACCTGGTCTACACGGCGTTCTCCGGTAGCCACCAGGACGCGATCAACAAGGGCATGGACGTCATGAAGGCCGACGCCGATGCGGCCGGTTCCGATGTCGACGACATCACGTGGGCCGTGCCGTACCTGCCGATCGACCCGAAGGACGTCGGCCGCAGCTACGAGGCCGTGATCCGCGTCAACTCGCAGTCCGGCAAGGGCGGCATCGCCTACATCATGAAGCACGACCACGGCCTGAATCTGCCGCGTCGTCTGCAGATCGAGTTCTCGCAGTCCGTGCAGGCCGTCACCGACGGGGAAGGCGGCGAAGTCAGCCCCAAGGAGATGTGGGACATCTTCCACGAGGAGTACCTGGCTCCCGTCACCCCGCTCGAGCGGATCCGCCAGAAGGTCACGGCCGCGGAGACGGACGACGGCGAAGACACCGTCACCGCGGTCCTCAAGGTGAACGGTGTCGAGAAGGAGATCACCGGTACGGGCAACGGCCCGCTGGCCGCCTTCGTCGACGGCCTCGAGTCGCTGGGCTACCGCGTCGCCGTACGCGGATACTCCGAGCACGCCATGTCCGCCGGCGACGACGCGAATGCCGCGGCCTACGTCGAGGCCGACGTGACCCGTCCCGACGGCACCACGACGCTGGTGTGGGGCGTGGGAATCGCCTCGTCCATCACCGTCGCGTCGCTGCGGGCGGTCGTCTCGGCGGTCAACCGCGCGAGCTGATCGCTCGGCCGATTCGGCCTCTGTCCCGACCTGCGCGGCGGTACTCTGCGGGAAGTTTCCGGGGTACCGCCGCGTCGTCGGTTCGGTACGCATCCCCGGACCACTGAGCTCGTCCTACGAGTAAGGGGATCGCCGTGGAGTTCTGGGACATCATGTGGTACATCATCGTGTGCTTCGCGTTCATCGCGTATCTGATCATGCTGTGGCTGATCATCAGTGATCTGTTCGCCAACCGAGACCAGTCCGGATGGGTGAAGGCGATCTGGATCGTGTTCCTCTTCATCTTCCCGCTGCTCACCGGCCTGGTGTACCTGGTGGTCCACGGTCGCGGTATGGCCGAGCGGTCGGCGCGAGAAGCAGCGCAGATCAAGTCCGCGCAGGACAACTACATCCGTGAGGTCGCGGGTAAGTCTCCGGCCGAGCAGATCGCCGACGCGAAGGCGCTGCTGGACGCCGGCACGATCGACGAGGACGAGTACCGGGTGCTGAAGTCGAAAGCCCTCGCCTGAGTCGCTTCCGTTCGAAAACGATGCCGGTTCACTGCGATCCGAGTACCGCCGCCGCTGCGGCACGAAAGCTCTCCATCACCGCAGCGACGGCGGGTCGCCGTTCCGCACCCGGCCGGGTCACCAGGTCGTAGATCCGTCCCGCGCGAACCCCGGCCAGCGGACGCCGCTCCAGCCGTGGATTCAGGATCGAATACCGTGGCAGGAGAGCCACACCACGACCCGCGACAACCAATTCCTCGATCACGCGGAAGTCGTTGATGCGGTGTATGACCCGTGGCCGTATCCCCGTGACGGCCGCGACGGACAGTAGGACGTCGTCGACCGGAAAACCGCCCCGCACGCTGATCCAGCTCTCCCCGGCGAGGTCGTCGAGTCGCACCTCGGAACGTGCCGCCAGGCGGTGTCCGGGTGCGAGCACGATATCGATCGGCTCCCGCATGAGCGCATCGACGACCACCCGCGGCGCGGTGAGCGGCGCGCCGCGCTCGTCGCGGTGGGTGAGTACCACGTCGTAGTCGGCGAGGAGCCCCGGCACTGCGGACGCGGGCGCGTCCTCGTCGCTGACGTCGAGTTCGACACCGAGCGCGGTTGCCGACGCGAGGACGGCAGGGAGCAGCAACGCGGCTCCCGACGGGAACACCGCCACGCGGACCCGGCCGGTCGGCGACTGCCGGTAGGCCGCCATTTCTGCATCGGCCCGATCGAGCGCGTCGACGACCTCGTCGGCGCGCAGCACGAGAGCCCTGCCCGCGTCGGTGAATCGCAGGCGCCGGCCGTCGGGTTCGAGCAGTGGCACGCCCGCTTCGCGCGCGAGGATCTTGAGCTGCTGCGACACGGCAGACGGTGTCATCGACAGTGCCGTTGCGGTGGCGGCGACGGTCTCACGGTCTGCGAGTTCGCGCAGGATCCTCAATCTCGCGACATCCATGAAGAAATTCTAAATGTAGCGTTCGGAAAGATTCGATTGTCCTGGACGTTTCTTCCTGCGAACAATATCCGTATGACTCCCCGCGACCGCCTTCTCGCTCTCACCGTGGTCGTTCTCTGGGGCTGCAATTTTCTTGCCATCCGGGTCGGGCTCGACCATTTCCCACCGTTCTTCTTCGGAGCACTCCGCTTCGCCGTGATCGCGATTCCCGTGGTGCTGTTCGTACCGCGACCCGTGGTGCCTCTGCGGTGGCTCGTGCTCTACGGTGCCGGTTTCGGGTTCGGACAATTCGCATTCCTGTTCTGGGCCATGGAATCCGGATTGCCCACCGGCCTGGCTTCGCTGGTTCTCCAAGCCTCGGCGCCGCTGACGGTCGTGCTGGGTGCAGTGCTGTTGCGCGAGCGGCTCGGCGGCATTCGGATCGCCGGCGTACTCACCGCCGTCGCCGGGATGGTGGTGGTCGCATTCGCACACGGCGCCGCCGACGCGAGCCTGGTCCCGATGATGCTCGCGTTGCTCGCCGGGCTGTCGTGGGCGATCGGCAACATTGCGACGCGCAAGGCCGCCTCGCGCGAACCGATGCGCCTGATGCTGTGGATGTGCGTCGTCCCGGTCCTTCCGTTGCTCGCCGTGTCGTGGGTCGTCGAGGGTCCGTCGGCGTGGGCCACCCTCGGCACCGCGTTCACGACGGCCGACGGAGCGCTCGCGCTTGCCGGTCTGACCTACATCGTCCTGCTCGCCACGATCGTCGGTAACGGCATCTATGTAGCGCTGATGTCGCGTTATCCGGCGAGCACCGTCGCTCCGCTCTCGCTGATGGTGCCGATCGTGGGATTCGCGGCAGCGGGACTCGCGTTGGGTGAGGAGCCGGCTCTCCTGACCCTGCTCGGAGGTGCCGTCGTCATCGCAGGGGCACTGGCTGCCCAGGTGGCACCGAGTCGGCGGAGCGCCGCTCCCGGGCCTGTGGAACACTCGCCGACGTGGGAACTAGCACTGAAATCACCGCGCGCGGCCGGTTCGCCCTGCGCGCCGCGAAAGCTGCCGCCTGGGCGTCCCAGAAGGCCGGACGCGGCAAGGGGTCGATGATCGGCGGGCTCATCGCCCTGAAGATCGAGCCGACGCTGATGAAGCAGGTCGGTCACGGGCGCCGCACGGTGCTCGTCACCGGCACCAACGGCAAGTCGACCACGACGCGGATGACCGCCGCCGCCCTGGAGACGATCGACAAGACCGTCACGCAGGCGGACGGCGCGAATATGGACGCGGGCATCGTGGCGGCCCTCGCCTCCGATCTCGGCGCGCCTCTCGCCGCGATCGAGGTCGACGAGCTTCACACCCCGCACGTGGCCGACGCCCTCGCCCCCGAAGCGATAGTCCTGCTCAATCTCAGCCGCGATCAGCTCGACCGCGTGGGCGAGATCAACATGATCGAGCGCAAGCTACGCGCGGGTCTTCAGCGGCACCCCGAGGCCGTGATCATCGCCAACTGCGACGATGTGCTCGTCACGTCGGCCGCATACGACAACCCCAACGTCGTGTGGGTGGCCGCCGGCGCAGGATGGGCGAACGATTCGGTGAGCTGCCCCCGCACCGGGGAACCCATCGCCCGCGAGGGCGTCCACTGGTACAGCACGGGATCCGATTTCGCTCGGCCCCAACCTGATTGGTGGGTCGACGACGACAACTTGTACGGGCCCGACGGTCTTGTGCTGCCGTTGAAGCTGACACTGCCCGGCAAAGCCAACCGCGGAAACGCCGCCCAGGCGGTCGCGGCCGCGGTCGCGTTGGGCGCCGACCCTGCCGACGCGGTCGCCGCAGCAGCAGTTGTCGACGAGGTCGCGGGCCGGTACAAGACCGTCCAGGTCGGCCCGCATTCCGTCCACATGCTGCTCGCCAAGAACCCGGCGGGCTGGCAGGAAGCGCTGTCGATGATCGATCCGACCGTCGACGGACTCGTCATCGCCGTCAACGGTCAGGTGCCCGACGGCGAAGACCTGTCCTGGCTGTGGGATGTGCGCTTCGAACACTTCGAGGGAGTACAGGTGGTCGCGGCGGGCGAGCGCGGCACCGACCTTGCGGTGCGCCTCACCTACGCGGGCGTCGACCACACTCTCGTTCCGGACCCGCTGAAAGCCATCGCCTCCTGCCCGCCCGGGCGGGTGGAGGTGCTCGCCAACTACACCGCGTTCCGGGATCTCAACACCGAAATCTCCAGGAGGACGGCCAATGTCTGACTCGACCGTTCGGATCGGGCTGGTGCTGCCCGACGTCATGGGCACCTACGGCGACGGCGGAAACGCCCTCGTGCTGCGGCAGCGCCTGCGCATGCGCGGCTATGACGCCGAAGTCATCGAGATCGGTTTGAGCGACCCGGTGCCCGAGTCGCTCGACATGTACACACTCGGCGGAGCCGAAGATGCCGCGCAGCGACTCGCCACGCGGCATCTCCAGCGTTATCCGGGTCTGCAGCAGGCCGCCGGGCGCGGTGCACCCGTGCTCGCGATCTGCGCCGCCATCCAGGTGCTCGGCCACTGGTACGAGACCTCGTCGGGAGAACGCGTCGACGGTGTCGGCCTCCTCGACGTGACAACCTCGCCGCAAGAGGTCCGTTCGATCGGGGAGATCGTCACACAGCCCGTCGTCGGCGGTCTCACGCAGCCGCTGACCGGCTTCGAGAACCACCGAGGCGGAACAACTCTCGGGTCGAGTGCGACAGGTCTGGGACGCGTGTCCCGCGGCGTCGGCAACGGTGTCGGCGACGGATTCGAAGGAGCAGTCCAGGGTTCGGTGATCGGCACCTATCTGCACGGACCGGTGCTGGCGCGCAATCCCGAACTCGCCGACCACCTGATCGCGCAGGCACTCGGCGTGAATTCACTTCCGCCGCTCGATCTTCCGGAAGTCGACCTGCTGCGACGCGAGCGCCTGCGCGCCTAGGACTCCGTCGAGAGAGCGTCTCCGTCAGCTGTGGGCGGAGGCGTGCTCGACGACCAGGCGCGCGAGTTCGTCGGGGACTTCGTCCGGTATCCAATGGCTGACGCCGGCGAGCGTCGCCGAGCGGTACGGACCGGAGACATAGCGCGGCGTGGCCTCGACCCCGGCGGGCCCGACGGCGACGTCACCGTCGCTCCACACCATGAGCGTGGGCACCGTGACGGACTCGAGCGTCGCTTTGGGGTCGCTCCACGGCATCGCCCGGTACCAGTTCACCCCACCGCGCACCGCGGATCGGTCGGCAAGACGGGCCGCGTCGCGCGTCACCGCAGCGTCGGGCTGGCCCGACCGGCTCAGAACGAAGCGTCCGACCGACTCGTTGCTCAGCAGGAGTTCCGGGACCCACGGCATCTGGAACGCGAGCATGTACCAGGACTTGAACAACTGGGTGCTCGTGGCGAACGCGCGAAGGAACGCCGCGGGGTGGGGCACCGACACCGCGGTGAGGGACCGCACGAGGTCCGGGTGCTGGGCAGCTACTCCCCACGCGACTATCGCACCCCAGTCGTGCCCGACGAGGTGGACGGGCGACCCGTCGCCGACCTGCTCGATGATCGCGACGGCGTCCCCGACGAGCAGGGGAATCCGGTAGTCGCGGCGACGGGCCGGACGCGCGCCCGGTGAATACCCGCGCTGGTCCGGCGCGAAGGTGCGGTATCCGGCCTCGTGCAGCCACGCGGCCACGCCGTCCCACGATCGTGAATCCTGCGGGAACCCGTGAAGCAGTACGACACGTTCGCCGTCGATCGGTCCGTCGTCCCGGATGTCGAACGTCAATCCGTTGTGGACGACGGTCGTGATGCGTTCCCCCACCCTGTTCCCTTTCGTCGCAGGCCCCCCGACAGGGGTTCGGCCCGGTTCCGCTCTCGCGTGTACCGGGCCGGATCTCTGCTTCACGAGCACTTCTCTGTCGTCCGCGGACGTCTCCGGCTCGATTCGCAAGACCGATGTTACCTAGGTCACATCGACGGGTGCAACCCCAGGAGCTTTTTGCGCGAGGATCGCGGTACCCATCCACCGGCGCAGATATCGGCGCAGTTCGTCGTCGCTGCGCGGAGGATCCCCCGGGGAGACGAAGAACGACTGCATCGTCCGCAGGACGAATTCGACCAGTTCGCCGAGCGACTCGTCGTCGTAACCGTAGCTCTCCCAGTCGACGTCGAACCGCCGGATCATGGTCATGCCGAAGGCGCGCGCCTCACCCGACGCGATCACTTCCGGATGCGGATCCGAATACGTACTCGACAGCAGAATGCCCAGGTGCGGGGTGCGGCGGACTTCCGCGAGCGTGAACACGACCCCCGCGACCATCGCCTCCGCCGGATCACCGATGCCGCTCACTTCGTCGGCCAGCCGATCCAGGAATCCTTCGACCGACGCGATCGCCGCCGCGCGCATCAGCGCGTCGGCGCCGGGAAAGTACCGGTACACCGTCTGGCGGATGACCCCCAGCGACTGAGCCACGTCGGCGATGCTGATTTCGGCTCCGGACTGCGCGATCAGCTCGACCGCCGCCGCGACTATCCGCTGCGTGGCCTCCTCGTCGTCGACGGGAGGACGCCCGCCCCACCCACGTCTCCGCGCCACAATCTGCTTCCTCGGGTACCACGACCTGCAACAAGAACCCGACGGTAACACGGCGCACGTCCGCACACCGGGCCCGTCTGCGCGTCGCGGGGCCTTCCGCATCGGCGCCGGGATTCCTATCATACAAATGAGCGCACTGATGTATGGTCACGCCGAACCGAGGCCTCGTCACCCGGGGCCCCACCCGCCCGGCCTCCCAGGGCCGGCATGAGACGAGGTAGCGCCACGATGACGAACCTGCAGGTCCGGAAGATGCGCTTCGCATTCGCGGACTACGACGTGCCATTCCTGTGGAACGAGGAGAACCCGGCCTTCTCGAGCATGGCCAACGCGGTGTCGTTCCTCGCGATCGGCTTCGAGAAGATGATCGTGAACATGGTCCAGGAGGTCGTGCACCGGATCGCCGACCCGAAGGTGGTCGAGGAAGCCAATGCCTTCATGTACCAGGAAGGCCAGCACTCCACCGCCCACCGGCAACACGTCAAAGGGCTGATCAAGCGGTACCCGGGTCTGCAGGAAACGCTCGACGAGGTCGTCGCTGCGTTCGACCGGCTCACGGCGGAGAAATCCCTCGAGTACCGCCTCGCCTACACGGCGGATCTGGAAGCGACCTTCACTCCGGTCTTCAAGCTGATGCTCGACAACGACTCGCACCTGTTCCGGCCCGGCGACGACCGTGTCGCATCGCTGTTCATCTGGCATTTCGTGGAAGAGGTCGAGCACCGCAGCTCCGCGCTCATCATCTTCGATGCGGTCGTCGGCAGCGACCTCTACCGGATGCGCATGGCACCTTCGGTGTTCAAGCACGTGCTCGACGTCATCGCCATCGCGTGCGACGGCTTCAACAAGCATGTCCCGATCGAGGACCGGAAGATCGACGCCATGTCGATGTTCGCGTCGTACCGGCGTAAGCAGATCCTGCGCAAACGCCTGCCGTTCCTCGACGCCGAGGACCACGGGCCGATGCCGCGGGCGTTCGACGTGCTTCCCTTGCGCGAGCAACTCGTCGCACTTGCGGGTGTCGTGCGCAGCCAGCTGCCCAAGCACAATCCCGATCACGAGAAGCTTCCCGCGCTCGCCGATGTCTGGTTCGAACGGTTCGACGCCGGCTACGACGTCTCGCACTGGTACACCGCCGAGACCGTGTCCGCGCGGGAGGCCGAGTGATGTCGGATCTCTGTTCCCCCACGTTCGAGGATCTCGCAACGCGGCTGGGGTTCTCGTGTGCCGAAGCCGGCGGGCTCTTCGAACTGCGTAGCCCGTTCGCCCTGGAGAACTGGACCCTTCCGGTGCTCGAAGCGACGATCGTGATCGGTGCGCTCCTGGCGCTGATCTACGCGATCGTCCGGCTCCGCCGCACCGGTGATCCCACCAATCTGGTCGTGTGGCTCGGAACGCTCGCGTTCCTGTTCATCATCGAACCGCTGTTGTACTTCCCCGACGCCTTCGGCGTCGAGGAATACGTGGACACGATGTTCGCGCACAACGTGTTCACGGTCGAATTCATGTGGGGGCGTCTGCCCCTGTACATCATCGCGATCTACCCGCTGATGGCGACGATCGCGTTCGAGATCGTCCGGATGCTCGGCGTGTTCCGGCAGTACGGCACCCTCGTCGGCGCCGCCTGCGTCGGTTTCGTCCACCACGCTTTCTACGAGATCTTCGATCATCTCGGCCCCCAGTTGCGGTGGTGGGAGTGGTCGCTCGACAATCCGGTCAACCAGCCGTTCTTCGAGTCGGTTCCGCTGCCGAGCGTGGTCGTCTTCGCCGCCCTGTGGCCGATGTCCCTGGCGTTCTGCGTCCAGTACTTCGTCGGCCGCCACGCCGACGCGGGCCGCACCTTCGGAGGTCTCGAACTGGTCTGGCGGACAGTGGTCGTCGGGCTTCTGGCCGCTCTGGGAACGGTGATCCTCCCGGCACCCGCGACCGTCATCGGGATGGGCAGCACGACGGTCCGCGCGACCATCTACGCCGCCGAACTCGTCCTCGTCTCCGCCGTGGCGATCTATGTGCTCACACGCCAGTGGCGCCGGTTGCGCACCGTGCAGGGCACGACCGGTTCACCGGCGACACCGGCGTATTCCAACGACTTCGTCAGGTATTTCAGCATCGTGTACCTGCTGGTGATGGCGGTGTTGTGGGCAAGTGCGCTGCCCGACTACTTCGCGGCCACCGACGGCGTGACCGCCGACGGCGATCCCGTCGGCAGCCTCTGGTACACGGCGGCGTGCTTCGTGGCGGCGATACTCGTTGTGGCAGCGACCTTCACGATCCCACGCAGCTACTCGTCGAGCGTCGACGACGCTCGCGCGAGAACACTCTCCGGCGCATAGTTGGCCCAGCCCGTCCCAGGCCAGTTGAACCACCCCGACGACGCGAGTGTGCCGCCGTCGGGGTGGAGCGTGGTCCCGGTGACGAACGACGACAGACCCGACGCGAGGAACACGACGCAATGGGACACGTCGTGGACGTGACCGACCCGCCCCATCGGGATCGCGACAGCCGCGCTGCGTGGATCCGCCAGCGCGTGCTCGCCCACGGCCAGCTTGTCGAGGTTGGGCGTCGGAACGAAGTCCGGGGCCACGTTGTTCACCCGGATGCCGTCAGGCGCCACCTCGACGGCAAGGGTGCGGGCGAACTGCTCCACGGCAGCCTTCGCCGCCGAATAGACGGCGAATCCGGGTGCGGCACGGTGCGCTTCGATGGTGGTGAGGTTGACGATGCTTCCCCCGCGGCCACCACGCTGCATACGGGGCACCGCCAGGGAACACGCGTGGAACACATGCGAGAGGTTGGTGCGGACGAGCGCGTCCCACCCCTTCGGGGTCGTATCGACGAACGGTGACCGGAACGTGCCACCGACGATGTTCACGAGGGTGTCGAGTCTCCCCCATCGCTCGTCGGCCGCGTCGAACAAGGCCTCGAGCGTCTCCGGATCCCGGACGTCGCCGTGCCGGACGACGGCGTCGACGCCCGCCTCCCGCAGCGACGAATCCAGTGCATCGACTGCGGCACGGTCGATGTCGAGGACGGCGGGACGCACGCCGTTGGCGGCGAGGTCCCGGACGATCGCCTCACCGAGACCGCCTGCCCCTCCGGTGATCACGGCGACGGTGCCGGCAAGTCGGGCCCGCTCCTCGAACCATCCTCCGGGCGAGGCGTTCGCGGTGGTGTTCTGCACGGCTGCGGGACCTTTCACGACAGGTACGTGGTGCCGAAGGATTCGAGGAAGTCGACGGTGGCCGACAGTCCCTCGATGGGGCAGGAGACGGTCACCCAGTCCACACCGGCCTTCTCGAGATCTGCGAAGACCTCGCGGTGCCGGTCGGGGTGGACGTCCGCCGAACCGATCTCACCGCTGTACGAATAGACGACGTCGATGTGGTCGGTGCGGCCCGCGGCGACCGCCGCCTCGCGCACGTCGGTGATCTGGCCCGCAAGCTGATCGAGGGGGCCGAGTTCCTGCGTGCGCGCGGTCGCACTGAGCTGGGCGCCACCGGACATCGGCATCCACCCCTGCGCTCGCTGCGCGACGCGACGGCGAGTCAGTGCCGAGTTGCCCCCGATCCAGATCGGGATCGGATTCTGCACCGGGCGTGGCCTCGCCACGATGTTGTGCGCACTGAAGTGACGGCCGTCGTAGCTGAAGGGTTCACCACTCCAGTGCAGCGGAAGGACGTCGAGCGCCTCGTCGAACAGTGCGTTGCGTTCGTCGAAGTCGACGCCGAGCGCATGGAACTCGCTCTTCTGGTAGCCCGTGCCGATTCCGAGCATGAAGCGCCCCCCGGAGATCTTGTCGAGCGATGCCGCTGCCTTGGCGAGCAGGAACGGGTTCCGGTACGGCGCCACCGCGAGGTAGGTGAGCAGACGGAGACGCTCGGTCGCGCCGGCCACATAACCGAGAGCAACGAACGGGTCGAGAGTCTGATGCCCACCGGCGGAGAGCCAGCGCGCGCCCGGAGCGGGATGCTCACTGAAGGAGAATGCGTCGAATCCGGCACGCTCGGCAGCCACCGCGACCTCGCGGACGGGCCCGGGGTCGAGTACATCGCCCTCGGGGCCGTTGATCTCGGGGTAGTGGAAGATGAACCGCATTGTCACCTGTGCGCCTTTCCGGCGAGCCGTCTGCCGTTGCTCCACCCGCGCGTAAACGGGATTCTGGTTTGTGAGAACTTTCCTATCTTCAAAAGATAGTCAGATTGTCTCAGGATGCAACGGCGAGGCTTCGGAGCGGTGGAAGGATCCGGTTACGCGGCGTCGGCGCCGTCGAGCAGCCACCGATCGTCGACGCGCTCGACCGTGACGATAAACCGGGTCGCGTCGGTGCGGCCGTCTGGCACCACCGCATTCGTGACGTCCTGGTCGAGGAAGACGAGCACCGTGGCGGTCTCACCGTCGAAGCTCTCGAGTCCGGCGTGGTCGGCGCGGGCGACGGACGTGCCCTGCCCGTTCTCGACCAGTCCACGCAGATCGCCCGCCACACCTTCGTACTTCGCCGCGAACTCGGCGGTGGAATTCGCGGTGACCGCAGCCAGCGACTCGTCGAAGGTGCGGTAGTCGTACGTGCCCAGCATGACCGCGTACTCCCGCGCCTTCGTCACGGCTTCGGCGCGCAGCGCGGCAACTTCCTCCGCCTGCCACCACCGGAACCCGAGGAATGCCGCGGCGGCGAGAAGCGCAACGATCAACGCGACTACCGCCCATCGTGCGGGCCCGCCCCTCCGGAATGCGCCCCGCGCGTCCGGCGACAGCGCCGGGGTGTCGTCTCCCGCGTCGACGTCCGTCGCGGTCGTGCCTTCCGACGTTTCGGCAGGTTGCGTCATCTCAGTTGCCCAATCCTTCCAACAGCTGCTGCCAGTAGTTGAGTGCTTCCACCCCGGTCGGAATGAGGAGCGGGTCGTCGGCGATGTCCGGGCCGGTCACCGCACCCGGCGTGGTTTGGTTCTGCAAGCCGAGGTCGTTCGGTCTCGGGGCCACCCGCGCGCCGCGCTGAGCATGGCCTTCGCCCGGAGGGCAGTAGAGCGAAAGGTTCGGCTGCCGGGGGCCGTAGTCCGGGATGGTGCGGCGCGGGGTGTCGTAGTAACACACCGGCCCCTGCGTGGCCACGAGCGAGAAGTTGCCCCGGTCACCCACGACAACCCGGTCGAGATCCTTCAAAGCCGCCGGAATCGACACGAGTCCGGCCGCCAACGCCGGGGTCCGTGGTCCCAGCACCTCACCGACCGTCACCAGGTTGGTGAGCAGGACACCGAAATTGTCCTCGATCGCCGCGAACAGCGCTTCGACGCGGGACAGGGCCTCCGGCGAGCGATCGAGCAGATACACGAGCGAGTCCTTGCTGCCCACCAGTTGGTCGGATACGTCGCGCACCGCCCCGACCGTGCCGGGGAACGACTCGGAGTTGGCGGCCAGCGCGTCGACGAGACCGAGTCCCTCGTCGAGCAGCGTCGCGAGGGCCGGCGCCCGTTCTTCCACCATCCGCGACAACGCGTCGGCGTTCTCGAGCAACGCCTGCAGTTCGGGACCCGTCCCTTCGAGGGCGGTTCCCCAGGTCGCGCCGAGGGTGATCAGAGAGTCTGCGTCCAGACTCTCGATCAGCGACGTCATCCGGATCAGCATCTGGTCCAGCCGAAGACTCTGTTCCTCGACCGGTACGAGGATTTCGTCGCCGGCAACGAGGTACGGGCCCTCGTCCGTCTCGGGTTCGATGTCAAGAGTGAGAATGCCGATCGCTGTTGCGGTGACCACCCGCGCAGTACTGCCGACCGGAATCTGCGTCCCCGGGTCCAGGGAGAGCACCGCGTCTGACCCGCGTCCGCCCGGTGCGACCTCGATGGAGTCGATTTCCCCCACAGCGACACCCCGGTACGTCACGGATGTGCCCGGACCGATCCCCCGCGCGTCGGACAGGTGTGCCCGGATGTCGATCGCCCCGCCGAGACTCTGCGGTCCCAGCACGTACCGGACACCGAAGACCGTCGCGAGGAGGCCGACGATCACGAACAAGGTGACCTGCACTTTCACCGAGCGGTTCACCGGATACCGCCTCGGAGCAGGTCCTGCAATCCCGTCGCGATGTCCGCCTGCGGCAACGGCACCGCCGGCCCGCCGTCGAGCGGTACCCCTCCGGTCACGAGCAGGTCGATGGCTGCGGGAATGTCGAAGGCGCCGTTGAAGATCAAGTAGTCGCCGGGTGTCGCGCGGCGGAAGCCGTCCATGAACCCCGTCATGTTGACGAGCGCCGCCTCCACGGTGTTGTTGAAATCCTTGATACCCGAAGTGATGTCGGCGAGGTCGGAGACCGCTCCCCCGATCGTGCCGGAGTCCTGCATCACCGCATCGACCGACGCGGACACCGCCGCGGTACTCGACACGAGCGTCGTCAGATCCTGCTGCTGCTCGGCGAGCAAGGTGACCATGCGCGAGCTGTCGTCGATACTGCGGTCGAGCAATTCCTGTTGCTGCGCAAGACGCCCGGACACCGACTCCACCGCGACGAGAGTGCGCTCGAAGTGCACGCTGTTCTCATCGGCCAGCGCCATCGTGGAGTCCAGGCGGGTGAGCATGTCGCGGATCTTCTCCCCGCGGTTGCCGAACGCGGCATCGAGTTCCGTGGTGATGGTGCGGAGCTGGTCGAGCCCGCTGCCGTTGACCACCTGACCGAGCATCGCGAAGGTTGCCTCGATGTCCGGACCCACCTCCGTCCGCTCGATCGTGTCGCCGTCGGACAGCGGCTCGGGTGACGGGTCCTCCGGCATGTCGATCTGCACGAAAGGGCTGCCCAGCGCGGACGGAAGTCGCACGGACGCGCCGATATTCGACGGGAGCTCGGCAGACGCCGACATGCTGAGATCCAGGTACGCGCGTGTGCCGTCCGTCCGCAGCGTGTGGACACGGCCCACGACGGCCTGCCCGGCACGCACCTCCGCTCCCGGGTCGATCCGGTCGGCGCTCTCGAAGACCGCCGTCACCGTGTACGTCTCGCCGGCTGCGGTCCGGCCGAGCGGGAGTTCGTGCAGGCTGAGACCGCACCCGGACAGCACCGTGATCGACGCCAGTGCCCCGGCCACGCGGAGACGCCCGATCATCGGGTGCCGCCTTCGTTCAGGGCACGGTCGAGTGCTTCGGGTACGAGATCTTCGTAGGGGTCGGAGAGATCGAACGGCACGGTGATGGGGTTGGTGAATCCCGCGCCGGTGCACAGCGGTAACGGTTCCTGCGCACAGAGTTCCTGTGCGCGCGGGAACTGGCCGATCTGCGTGGAGATGTTGAGCCGGATACGTGCCCGGCCGTCGGGTCCGATGGCGTTGTCGATGTTCTGCATGGTCAGAGGCAGTACGTCGAAGATCTCGGCGAGCCCGACCTCGTGGAGCGCAAATGTGTCGGTGAGCGTCTGCGCACTCGACATGATCTGTTCGATGTCGCCGCCGCGGTCGGCGAGCAGGACGTCGAGTCGGTCGAGCACGACGGTGAGTTGATCGACCGGGGTTCCGACGTCGAGATCCGCGCGCTGCAATTCCTCGCCCAGTTCGCCCATCCCCTCGACCAGGGTGGCGAGATCTCCCTCCTTCGAACGGACTGCCCCGAGCGCGACCGCGAGGTCGTCGATCACCCCGCCGATGTCTTCGGATTTGGCGCCGACGACCGAGGTGGCCTGGCTCAAGGCGACGATCGCGCGGTTCATGTCCTCGCCCGTTCCGGCGGTCGCGTCCGCCGCGACCTCGAGGGTCCGGCCGAGTTCGCCTCCCTCGGGGCCGAGCGCACCGGCGAGCATGTCGACGCTTTCGAGCAACTCGTCCCAGTTGATCGGGGCGTGACTGCGTTCGACTGGGATGACGTCGCCGTCCTGCAGGGTGGGGCCGTCCTGATACGCCGGCCCCAGTTCGATGAAGCGGTCGCTGATCACCGCCGGGTTCATGACGAAAGCCGACACGTCGGCAGGAAGAGTGACGTCGGTCGGGACCGTCATCGTGACCTCGACGACGCGCCCCGCCGGCCGCACCTCTTCGACCGTGCCGAGGGGCAGGCCGAGAACGGCCACCTTGCTCCCCGGATAGATGCCGTTCACCGACGCGAACTGTGCGACCACGGTTCTGGTGCGGTCGGGTCCTACGACGTACCAGGCACCGGCCGCGCACAGACCCAGGACGGCCGCGATCGCGATAACGCGTGTCAGCCACCTTCTTCCCGTCCCGTTCAATTGCACCCCTCCATCACGCCGACGGCGCACAACGCGTTGTCGGGAATCGGTCCGGCAGGGGCGTGCACGTCGACCCAGTTCCCGTTGCCGGACGCATCGGTCGCGGCGCGGAGGCCCGCGGGCAGCGTCGCGAGAATCCGGTCGATATTCGCGGCGTTGGCCTCGAGCGTCGCGGTGACGGATTCCAGATTCACGAGCAGCGCGTCGACCTCGGACGAGTTGTCGGTGAGGAACGCTGCCGTGGTGGCGGCGAGGCCGCGCAGATCCTCGACGAGACGGACCAGGGCCTCCTTGCGCGCGGCGAGGATGTCCACCACCGTCGTGGCATTGCGGACCAGAACCGAGACGTCCTCGCTCTGCGTGGCGACCACCGAGGTGAGCGACTTCGCGGAACGCAGCAACGACGTGATCCGCGCATCGTTGCGCACGATCATCTGCGACGTCGCTTCGACGCCTGCCAGTGCGTCGGTGATGTGCCGGGAGTCGGAGGGCATGGCGTCGGTCAGCGTCTGCATCATCGTTTCGATGGATTCGATATCGAGTCCTTCGCTCACAGCCTGTGCGTCCGTGGTCAATTCGTCGAGGCTGTAGGGCACCGCGGTGCGGGACAACGGAACACGGCCGCCGGTGAGTTCGCCGGCACCCGCGGGTGTCACCGAGAGATAGCGCTTACCCAGGATGGTCTTGAGTTTGATCTCCGCCGTGGTGCGGTCGCCGAGATCCTGTTTCCGGTCGATCCGGAAGTCGACCAGTATGTGGTCGCCTGCCATCTCCAGGCCCTCGACGCGGCCCGCCGGGACACCGGAGACGTAGACCGGGTCGTTGGGAGCGAGCCCCGCCGCGTTGGCGAATTCGGCGGTATACGACTGTGTCCTGACCAGATACGTCAACTGCGGAAGCGCCAGTGCACCGACCATCACGACCGCGACGACGACCATGCCGATCACACCGAGAAGGATCGGATTCGCATTCCGGTCGTGCCGTCCGGAGAAGATCGCCGCGATCGCGTCCCGCGTCTCGCGTGTCGCGCTCATCGGCACACCTCCGAGTAGGCGGTGCCGAGAAGGTTCGTCTCGAAGTCTCCCGACAGGACCGTGAAGTTGCACATGTAGAGGTTGAGCCAGCCGCCGTAGTCGCCGATCCGATTGAGGCTGCCGGCGAGCGCGGGCAGCCCCGCCATCGCCTCGTCGAAGTTGTCGGTCTGCGGAATCCACGCGTCGGTCATCACCCGCAGATCCGTCACCGCGGTATCGAGCGGGGTGACGGCGCCGGACATCAGTGCAGCAGTGGCCCGCACGGCCGAACTACCACGATCGACGAGTGCCGCGAGTTGTGCCTCGTCACCGGCGAGTGCCTGGCTCACGACCGCCATCCCGGAGATCAGGGACGAGACCTCCTCGTTGCGCCGATCGACGACGGTGACGAGTTGCTCGAGATTGGCGATCACCTCGTTGAAGACCTGCTCCTGTTCGACGACGTCCGCGCTGACCGAGGCAATGTGCAGAAGCAGGGATTCGAGTGTTCCGCCTTGCCCCTGGAACGCCTCCACCACGGAAACCGCGAGGGAATTGATGCGGGCGGGATCGATCGCCTCGAACAGTGGCTTGAAGCCGTTGACCAGCGCGGTGAGATCGACCGGCGGGGCGGTCTGCTCGAGGGGGATGGTCGCGTTCTCCTCGAGCACCACGCCTGTCGTGTCGGCGGGCAGGCGCAACGCGACGTAACGTACGCCGATCATGTCGCCGTAATTGACTTTCGCGGTGACGTCGGTCGTCAGTTGCCGACCGGATTCGATGTCGAAGTGCACTCGCGCACGCGAGCTTCCGTCGTCCTGCGGTGCGAACTCCACACGCGCGACCTTGCCGACACGGACTCCGGCGAGTGTCACGTCGCTGCCGGGAGTGAGCCCCTCGACATCGGTGAACTCGGCGGAGTACTCGCGGGTGGATCCGATGACGGGCTGGTCGAGGGTGTTCCCCACGACGACAGCGGCGAGCACTCCTACGACGCAGAACGCGCCCAGGCGCAGCATCGGTCCGGTCAGGGCACTCACGGGATGCTCACCTCCGCTCCACGAACGAACGGCGCGAGCAGCATCGACGCGGCTGCCGACGGGTCGTCACCGAACTCCGCCGCGTCGGGCGCGATACCCGCGGCGATCTGCTCGAGGTAACGGAGCGGTGCGCGCTCGGCCGATGCGGACCGAATCGAGGAGGGGTTCGGCGCAGGCGTCCGGACCGGATCACCGCAGTTCGCGCCGTCCATGCCCGGGTACCTCGGGCAGTCCGCTGCTGTGTACGGCATCGGGTCGGCGAAATCCGGAACTGCGGTGATGTTGAACCGGCCGGTCGAGAACACCCGGGCGCCGGCACCACCGAAGACGGACAGGTAGCGAAGGGTCTCGTCGAGGCCTGTGGTGTTGCCTGCGAACGCGCCCATCACCGGTGCCCCGTTCCGGACCACCGCGATCATGTTGCCGGTGTTGGCGGACAGCACAGCCGCGCCTTCCTGCCCGAGTGACGCGCCCCCGGACAGCAGTCGGCGGATACCGTCCTCCCGGTCCAGCACGACCTGGGACAGTTCGGACGCGTTCTGCATGATGGCGACGACATCGTCGGTGGCTGCGGAGATCGCTTCGTTCACAGTTGCGAGCTGGGGGGCCGCGGCGATACCCGAATCGACGAGCGGGCCGAGATCGGTTGTCAGCGTGGCCATGCGGTCGATCGTCTCCCCCAGGGCTGTTCCCCGACCCTGCAATGCCTGGCTCATGGCGTCGAGCGCGACCGAAAGCTGCTCGGGGCGAAGCTGTTCCATCAACTCGGCGGCCCGGTAGTACAGGTTCGCCAGTTGCACGGACTCCGAGGAGGTATCGACGCTCAGTTCCGCCCCCGGCTCGAGTCGCGGTCCGCGCTCGGGTTCCTCCGGCGGCACCAACTCGAGGAACACGTCGCCGAAGAGCGTGCGCGGCACGACGCGCACCCGTACCGACGCCGGAATCTCGGACATCTGCGCCGCGTCGATCTGCATCGTCAGACGGGAACTGGTGACACCGGCGTCGATTCCGGTGAGGCTTCCCACGTGCACACCCTGGTACTGCACCCCCGCGGAACCGAAGATCAGTCCGGCGTCGGCGGGAAGTGTGGCGGTGATGCGCGGATCCCGTGACAAGGACCCGGCACCGGATGCGACGAGCAAAACCCCGGCGACGACGAGGATCACGGTGGAGACCACACCGATCAGAGCGAGGACCGGGCGGGTCGGACCCGACATCTTGTTCGTCCGGCGTGGGGCGGCGGGCGCGGGCACTGGGCGCGGGACGAGGCGTGCGGACGTCACGAGACTCCCACCCCCGGGATGGTGGGCACGAGACCCCACAGGGCGAAGGTGAGCACGACGTCGGTGATCCCGATGGCCAGGATGCTCGTACGCAACGCCCGCCCTGCGGCACGGCCCACGCCCTCCGGTCCACCTGAGGCGTAGAAGCCGTACGCACAGTGCACGATCGCCACGATCATCGCGAACACGACTGCCTTGATCAGCGAATACCAGAGGTCGGCCGGGGAGAGCGCGAGGTGGAAGTAGTAGTCGTAGGTGCCGGCCGAGTTGCCCTGGAAGTTGACGACGACCAGGCGGGTCGCGACGAACGAGGCGAGCAACCCCACCATGTAGATCGGTACGACGCATACCGCCGCGGCGACGAGACGGGTGCTGGCGAGAAACGGGATCGACCGGACGGCCATCGCGTCGAGCGCGTCGATCTCGTCGGAGATACGCATCGCGCCGAGTTGTGCGGTGAAGCCGGTTCCCACTTTGGCAGCGAGCGCGATGGAGGCGACGACGGGGGCGAGTTCCCGGGTGTTGGCGATCGCGGACAGCATGCCGGACAGGGACGTCATGCCGATCAGCTCGAGTCCTCGCTGCGTTTCGACACCCACCATCATCGCGGCCACCGCGGACATCGCGAACACGATTCCGATCGTGCCGCCCCCGGCGAGCAGCGACGCATATCCGAAACTGACATCGCCGATGTGGTAGAGCACGTGACGGAAGTACCGCCGCAGGGCAATGGGGATTCCGGCGACCGCTTTCCCGGCGAACACAACCTGCCGGCCCATCGATGCGAACCCGTCGACGGTCGCGGCGACCGGGCGATGCGTCATCGAGCGCGCACGGGTGAAGGTGGTGTACGAGATCATCAGTAGGTGCCCACCGCGGGAACGAGCACGGTGTACATCTGGGACAGAACGGTATTGACGACGAACACCATGACGAACGCCAGCACCACACCTTCGTTGACGGCGTCGGCGACACCGCTCGGTCCGCCCTTGGCGTGGAGCCCCTTGAAGGAAGCGATCAGCGCGGACGTGACGCCGAAGCACGCGGACTTGAACATGGCCGTCGCGAAATCCGACAGTCGACCGTATTCGCCGAGGGTTCTCAAGAACGCCCCGCCGGACCCGTCGTTGAGATAGATCTCGTACAGGTAGCACGCGGTGACACCGACCAGCGTGACGAGGGAACAGAGCATGAGCGAGACGAGTACCGAGGCGAGCAGTCGAGGCACCACCAGTCGTTCGACCACGTTGAGTCCCATCACCTCCATCGCCTCGATCTCTTCCCGGATCGTGCGCGACCCCAGGTCTGCACAGATCGCGGAACCGCCGACACCGGCGAGCATGAGAGCGCACACCAGCGCGGCGGCCTGTCCGACCACGACGAACGAGACGATTGCGCCGGAGTAGGCGCCGGCGCCGAGTTGTCCCGCGAGCGAACCGACCGACACCGCGATCAGTACACCGACCGGGAGCATCAGCAGTAGTGCGGGACCGCTGCAGACCTTCGCGATGAACAGCGCCTGGGTAACGGTCTCGCCGAGCGAGAGACGACGGCGGAACAGGACGCGGGCCGTGGCAACCAGGGTTTCGAGAGAGAAGCCGACGAGCGCACCGACCTGGATCGCCAGATCGTGTGCCGGTCCCTTCGGTTTGGGCAGTTCGAACGTCATGTGCCCCCTCTCCTTTCACTGATCCACGGCCCGGTCCCGAACGCGACCGGGTGGCCGGTGCGGGAGGGTCAGCCTTGAATCACGGCGAACAATCCGCCGCGGAGTTGGCCCTTGACGACCTTGCCGCTGGCGTTGCGGGGCAACGCCTCGACGAGCACGACTTCCTTGGGGTGCTTGTACCGCGCCAAGTGGTCGTCGAGGTAGGGCTGGAGTTCCTCGATGGTGAGGTCGTCGGTGCCGGGTCCGAGCGCGAGCACCGCCACGGGGACCTCGCCCCACTTCGAATCCGGACGGCCGACGACAGCGGCTTCGAGAACCTTCGGGTGCCCGAAGAGGACGTTCTCTACCTCGGCGCAGTAGATGTTCTCGCCGCCCGAGATGATCATGTCCTTCTTGCGGTCGACGACGTAGACGAAACCTTCGTCGTCGACGCGAACGAGATCTCCGGAATGGAACCATCCGCCGTAGAACGCGTCCGCCGTGGAGGACGGGTTGTTCCAGTATTCGCGCATCATGGTCGGCCCGCGATAGACGATCTCCCCGACCTGACCCGGTTCGACGTCGTTCATCTCGTCGTCGACGACACGCGCCTGAATCGTGGGTATGACCCGGCCGACGGATCCGAGCTTGCGAATCGCGTCGTTTCCGTCGAGGACGCACGTGATCGGCGACATCTCCGTCTGCCCGAACACCGCGACATTGAAAGCATCCGGGAAGGATTCGGCCATTGCGCGGAGGATGGTATCCGAACTCGGCGCTGCGCCCCAGGAGATGTTGCGCAGCTTCAGCTTTCGCGGGTTCGACTGCTGGGCTGCGCACACGGCCTGCCACTGCACGGGAACCAGGAACAGACTGGTCACCTGCTCCGCTTCGAGTACGTCGAGGAGCACCTCGGGGTCGAACGCGCCGACGGGGTGGATCACCGTCGTCGTGCCGAGCATCAGGCTCGGTGCGATCGAACCGAGCGCCGCGATGTGGAACATCGGCGACGCACAGAACCCGATGCCGGATTCGTCGAAGAGGCGGAACGCCCGGATGCACGTGAGCGACTGGGCTTCCATGTTCGAATGTGTGAGCACAGCGCCCTTCGGGCGGCCGGTGGTTCCGGAGGTGTACATGATGAGCGCCGGCGTGTCGTTCGGGATCTCCACCGGCGTGCGGGCATCGCCGTCCTCGGCGACGAGGTCGTCGTAACTCACGGCGTCGCCCTCGGGTTCGGCACCGAGGGTGACGAAGAGTTCGATGCCTTCCGACTGTGCTCGCGCAGCGGCGGCGAGCGGGACGAGTGGCCCTTCGGCGACAATGGCTTTCGCACCGGAATCGGCGACGAGGAATGCCACCTCGGGCGCGGTCAAGCGGAAGTTCACGGGGACCGCTATGGCACCGAGCGCATTGGCGGCCAGTACCGTCTCGAGGTATTCGGGGCGGTTGAGCATCAGCACGATCACCCGGTCGCCGAAGCCGATGCCCCGCCGCGACAGCGCATCTGCCAGCTTGTCGATCCGTGCGTCCAGCTGAGACCAGGAGATGGATTCGCCCAGGAATCGGAGTGCGGTGCGGTCGGGAATCATCAACGCGTGCCGGGAGACCTGGTTGTTCCAGTTGTTGCTACGAAAACGCATCGACTCGGTGACAGTCGATCGGGTGCCGGTCGATCCGGGAGTGCCTGCGGGGGGCGCCATCGATAGGTCCTCTCGTGACGGGACAGGAAGGCGAACCGGTGGGAAGCCGAGCCTTCGATGTGCGAGGCACATTACAGGGGCGACGGTGGTAAGACCAGAGTTTTGTTAACGTAGATTCTCCACGGTCGAACACTGACAGAGCGCGATATCCCGAAAGGGAGCAGACCCGAACGACGCGTGTGTTATCCGCTTTCAGCAGCGGCTTTTCCGAATGGCACCGTGCAGCGTGGTGATGTCGCGGTCCGCGACTCACCGTCGGAAAGTGCACGACCTGTTGGAGTATTCCGGCTACGTGAAACGGGCGGGGCGCTTCTCCAGCATCGCCATGGCGCCCTCGGCGAAATCCGCCGAAGTGAGCAGTTCCACCTGACCTTCTTTCTCCCGCGCAAGCGCGCTGTCGAGCAGTGGGAGGGTCGCGGCGTTGAGTGCTTTCTTGGTGAGGGCCTGTGCGCGTCGGGGTCCCCGCGCGGTGCGCGCGGCCACCGCGTCCACGTGTGCCGCGAGTTCGTCGTCCGGCAGTGTCCGCGCCACCAGTCCGAAACGGTCGGCGTCCGCGCCACCGATGCGTTCGCCGAGCAGCGCCATCTCGGCCGCGCGAGCGCGGCCGATCGCGGCCGGAACGAGCAGACTCGCCCCACCGTCGGGCATCAACCCGATGTTCACGAAGGACAGCAGGAAGTATGCGCTCTCGGCAGCGTAGGTAAGGTCGGCGACGAGGGCTATCGACACTCCGACACCGGCGGCAGGACCGTTCACTGCCGCGATGACGGGAACGGAAACGTCGGTTATCGCGCGGATCAAACCGGTAGTGGCATCCATCGCCACGGTCGGGTCCTGCGGATTCGCTGCTCCCGCAGCGAGATCCGCTCCGGTACAGAATGCCTTGCCCTCACCGGTGATAACGATCGTGCGCACCCGGGTGTCGGTATCGGCCGCCGTCACCGCGTCGCGCAGCGCCGACAACGTCGCCAGATCGATCGCGTTCATTCGCTTGGGCCGGGAAATGGTGAGCCTGAGGATCCCGTCGGCGAGTTCGCAGCGGAGTCCCTCGACGGTGGACGTTGCGGTCATGCCCCCACCTCCGAGCCGGCGGCCACGAAACCCTGGAGCCGGCTGGTGATGATGTCCTCGGCTTCGGCGACCATGCGTGTGACGAGGTCCGACACCGTCGGTATGTCGTCGATCAGCCCCTGACTCTGACCCGCACTCCAGATTCCTGCGTCGAGGTCTCCGTCCTCGAACACCTTCCGGCCGCGGGCGCCCGAGACGAGATGCTGGATATCTCCGAACTCCGCTCCGCCCGACTCGATGTCGACAACCTCGCGACTGACGGCATTGGAGGCGACGCGGGCCGTGTTCCGGAGCGTCCGGAAAATGAGCTTGGTGTCGAGTTCGGTATTCCGGACGATCTGCTCCTTGACCTGCTGCGCTACCGGCGACTCGACCGTGCACATGAACCGGGTGCCCATGTTCACCCCTTCGGCACCGAGCGCGAGCGCGGCTACGAGACCGCGGGCGTCGGCGATTCCACCGGATGCGATCACCGGGATCGTGAGCTTGCGGGTAGCGGCCGGGATGAGAATCAGGCCCGGCACATCGTCTTCACCGGGGTGCCCGGCACATTCGAAGCCGTCGATACTCACCGCGTCCACGCCGATCCGTTCCGCTTTGACCGCGTGACGAACGCTGGTGCATTTGTGGATCACCTTGATACCGGCGTCCTTGAAAAAGGGAAGGTGGTCCGCGGGGTTGAATCCCGCTGTTTCGACGATCTCGATACCCGAGTCGACGATGGCCTGCCGGTATTCGGCGTACGGAGGCGGGTTGATCGAGGGAAGAATGGTGAGGTTGACACCGAACGGCTTGTCGGTGAGTTCGCGGGTCCGCTCGATCTCACGCACGAGATCCTCGGGGGTCGGCTGCGTCAGAGCCGTGATGAAGCCGAGCGCGCCGGCTTCGGCGACAGCGGCGACCAGTTCGGCGCGGCCGACCCACATCATGCCGCCCTGAACGATGGGATGTTCCACCCCGAACATCTCGGTGAATCGAGTCCTCACGGGTCCCCCTCGGATCCTGGATGTGCTTGTGTCCAGCACGATTCCCTACCTCAATTCCATGAATTGCATTGAGAATCGGTGTTAACTTTGGTGGCTCCTCCGGGGTTTGTCAATACGTTCTGTACTGCGGTTTTCCGCCGCTCGCGAGGAAGATGCGCGTTCCTTTCCCCAGGGTGCGGCTGTTACCTTTGAAACCGACCATCCCCCTACGGCCCCGGTCGTGGGGCCGCGCTCCACCCCATCCGAGGAGGCCCGGTGCCCGAACACGCGCAGGTCGAGGCGCGCAACCGCGCGGAGGCCGGCTCCGCCACTCCCGCACCGCGCCGCCGGCCCAAGAACCGGAAGGCGCAGATCGCCACCGTTGCCGCCGAGGCCTTCAGCGAACGCGGCTACCACGGAGTGAGCATCGACGAGATCGCGTCCGCAGTCGGCATTTCCGGTCCCGCGCTGTACCGGCACTTCCCGAACAAGTACGCGCTCTTCCACCACGCCGTCGCCACGCTCGCCGACGCGCTCGAAGGCGCACTGAACGAGCTCGATCCGGGGGACGACCAGGATCCGGCCGACGTGCTCGACCGGCAGCTCACCTCGCTCATCCGGACCACCGTCGACAACCGGCGCACCGGGGGTCTGTATCGCTGGGAGCGGCGGTACCTCACCAGCGACGACCGCAGCGTGATCCGCTCGAAGATGGTGGCGATCAACAGGCGGCTCGCGCATACCCTCTCCCGTCTGCGACCCGATCTTTCCGATTCCGACCACGTGTTGCTCAGCACGGCCGTGCTCAGTGTCATCGGCTCGATCACCACCCACCGCGCACCGTTGTCCACCCGTCGCATCCAGCAGTTGCTGCTCGATGCCTGCCGCGCACTCGCCGCAGTCCCCCTCGTACCGGATCTCCCGGAAGCCGACCCGGCGCCCGCACCCCAGGGCCTCACCATGGCGAACAAACGCGAAGTGCTGCTCCACGAGGCCGTGTTGCTGTTCGATGCCCGTGGTTACCACGAGGTGAGCATCGAGGAGATCGGGGCGGCGGCGGGCATCAACGCCTCCGGGGTCTACCGGCACTTTCCCAGCAAAGCCGAACTTCTCGCAGCCGCGTTCCGGCGCGCCGCCGATCGGGTGGCGGTGGCCGTGGGCGCGGCCCTGACCGAGTCGACGACACCGGCCCAGGCGCTCGAGACCCTCAGCGACTTCTTCATCCGGCTGTCGTTCGAGCACAGCGCACTGATGTCGGTGTATTTCGCGGAGATCGGGAACCTTCCGGCCCATCACCGCAGCGACCTGCGGAACATCCAGCGACTCAACATCGAAGACTGGGCGCGGCTCATCGGGGAACTGCGCAGCGACCTGTCGCCGGTGGAATGCCGCTTCCTCGTGCACGCGGCCCTCAACGTCGTGCTCGACACCGGCAACCTCCTGCGATTCCGGTCCACCGCATCCACGCGGCGCCGAGTGCAGCAGTTGATGCTCGCGATACTGCTCGGCACACCCCGGCCGGAAGCACAGCACGGATGAGCCGCACGGCGACAGCAGCAGTTCTCCGGACGTACGGGGCCCCGTTACAACTCGAGCACGTCAGCGTCCCCGATCTTCGTCCCGACGAAGTCCTCGTGCGCATTCGCGGCGTCGGAATCTGCCACACCGACCTCACCGCGGCGGCAGGGGGCGTCCCCATTCCGGTGCCCGCGGTCCTCGGACACGAGGGCGCCGGCATCGTCACCGAAGTCGGCACGGCGGTGACGCGACTCGCGGTCGGAGACGCGGTGGTTCTGGGTTTCGATTCGTGTCGGCAGTGCCGCAATTGCACACGCGGCCGACCCTCGTATTGCGCCCGCTTCGCCGGGCTCAACTACGGCGGTACCCGGAGCGACGGCACGACGGTTCTTCAGGACGCGAACGGCGATGCCCTGCACGGTAACTGGTTCGGGCAATCGTCCTTCTCGTCGCTGGCGGTGGTCACCGAGCGCAATGCGGTGCGGCTGCCCTCCGACGTACCGGTCGCTCTCGCGGGACCTCTCGGATGCGGGCTCGCCACCGGCGCGGGCACGGTCCTCCGGGTTCTTCGGCCGGAACCCGACTCGTCGATCGTGGTGTTCGGCCTCGGTGCGGTCGGGATGGCCGCGATCATGGCCGCCCGCATCGCGGAGTGCACCACCATCATCGGTATCGACCCCAACCGTCGCCGGCACGACCTCGCGCGCGAACTCGGGGCCACCGAGGTGACATCACCCGACGAGCACGACGACCTCGGCCGTCATCTCCGTCGTCGCACGGGCGGTGGAGCCGACTTCGCGGTCGAAGCCGTCGGGACCGAATCGGTTGTTCGGCAGGCGTTGTCGTCGTTGGGCAGTCCCGGCGTGTGCGCGACACTCGGCCTGCAGGCAGGCCGCAATCCCATCACGGTCGATCAGACGCATCTGCTCGGCGGGCGCACGCTGACCGGAGTGATCGAAGGCGACGCGGATCCTCATCGCTTCCTGCCCGAACTCGCGGACCTGTGGCGTGACGGCCGTTTCCCCGTCGAGAAACTGGTCCGTACGTTCGACTTCACAAAACTCGCCGACGCCCTCGATGCGGTGCGCTCGGGCGAGGTCGTCAAGGCAGTTCTGACCTTCGACAACTAGAGGAGACGACATGGACGTAGTTCGGCACGTCGCGGACCTTCGCGCCCGCACCGAGACAATCGATCCGCGCGAACTCGACGCGTTGTGGCCGCGTCTCACGCCGGCACGGATAGACGATCTCGTCGGATTCCGCTGGAAAGGGTTCAGCTTCGATACCGGCCATCGCACCCACGGGCTTCTCGGCGCGTCCCGGTGGTACGGGAAGACGTTCGTCTCACCGACCGAGGTGCAACCCCTGGTGTGCCGCGGTGAGGACGGGGAACTGTTCTCCGACAAGGAAACCGGTCGCGGAGAGGCGAGCCTGTGGGAAATCGTGTTCCGGGGCGAGGTGACCGCGACGATGGTGTACGACGGCATGCCCGTCTTCGACCACTTCAAGAAGGTCGACGACGACACGCTGATCGGTGTGATGAACGGGAAGGGAAAGCTCGTCTTCGACGGCGGAGAGCACTATTGGTTCGGACTCGAACGCGACGTGGCGCTCTGAGTTCTCCGTCAGATGAGATGCTGCTGCGCTGCCATGCGGCGGCGCATGTCGCGCAGGTAGTACGTCGCCGACAACTGCCGGATCGGCCTCGGGACGAGGCGATAGAGCGGGGGAAAGACCTTCCAGAAGAGGTCGAATCGGCGCTGGTCGCGCCGACTCCACGGAAGAGCGAACTCCTCGCGCAACCGTTGCGGCAGAAGTCCGATCGTCATGAACCGCTGCAGGGGCATCAGCGCGCGGACTGCGAGCGGGGCTTCGCCACCGGAAAGCAGGTGGCGCGTGAAGGCACGAACCTTCGCGTCCACCTCGAACGACGCGATCTTCTCGTCCCAGTACGCCTCGAAGTCGGCTCGCGTGGCCGGCCACATGTGTTCCTTGACCTGAAGCGCGGTTCCGTACACCGCCGATTGGCGATACAGGTGCTCGAGGTCGTTGTCGCCGAGTTCGCCGAACATGCGCGAGTACATCTCCGCACCGTTGCGGTACAGCGTCGCCGCCACCCACAGTTGGAGTTCAGGATCGAACGCGGTGTACGTCTCCGAATGCACCGGCACATGGGCCTTGTTGACCATCCGCACGATCTGCTGCTTCTCCTCGGGGGAACCGAGCGTGACCGCGTAGACGTAGGTCATGGTGGTCCGCAGCCGGTCGAGCGGCCGTTGCAACGTGGTGCTGTGCTCGGCAACGCCGTGCCCGACTCCTCGCTCCGCGAGTTGCAGGAGAACAGTGGCCGCGGCTCCGAGGAGCAACATGGACTCACCCACGAAATCGGCGAGGTCGACGGAGCCGGGCGGAATCGGACGGGACTCGGTGGCGACGCGGGGTGCGCCCTCTCCGGTGCGGGTCACCATGGGCTCTCCTGACGGGAATACGGATGCAGCACGGTCATTCGAATTGTGCACACCCGTGTTCAGATAGGCAAGCGCCGGTCCTACACCCCCGGCCGGTCCGTCACCACCCGCCGGCGATGCTCGACCAACCTCTCCGCCGCGTCGTCGAACTGCACCAGGGTCTGCGTGATCACCTCGTTGTGATCGCGGCCCCGCATCGCCTCGATGAGCTTGGTGTGCGCCGTGACCGCCTTCGTCCCCCACCCGGTGTCGCGTGCGTAGAGGCGGTACGGGATGACACGTGCCGCATTGTTGAGGAACCAGGCGAGTTTGGGACTGCCCGCGATGCGGTTGACCTCCCGATGGAAGTCGAACTCCGCGTCGGCGATCCGCTCCACATCCGGCACCGCGCCGCCGGGAAGAGCGACGAGCGAGCGCAACCGCTCGTTGAGTTCCGCGAGCCGCACGAGATCCTCGGCAGTGATCCGATCCACGGCGCGCAGCGCCAGTTCCACCGCGATCTGCCCCTGCAACCAGAAGATGTCGTCGATGTCGGACCTGTTCAGGGGCGAGACCCGGTATCCACGATTCGGCGCCGACTCGACCATTCCTTCGCCCCGCAGCGTGAGGAGCGCTTCGCGCACCGGCGTGACGCTGACCCCGAGTTCGGCGGCGGTCTCGTCGAGGCGGATGAAATCTCCGGGCCGGAGCGCGCCCGACATGATCGAGCCGCGCAGGTGCCCCGCGACCTCGTCGGACAACTGCGGTCGCCGCCGCATCGGCAACCCCGCCCGCGGCCGGATCCCGCCCCGCTCACTGGCCTTGTCGGTGCTCGGTGTGGGTGCCGACATATCGTCTCCTGAGGTAGTCCGGACAACTGCACACAGGGGTTGTCCAATCACCGCGACAGCGCCTAATGTGATGTCCACTACAGCTATCACATCAAATATATTTGATGCGGTCCACAGGAAGTGTCGGTCATGACCCAGAATCTCAGTCCCTCGGAGACCTCGGAAGCGGGTACCGCGAAGGCGGTTGCCGCCTCGGAACACTCCGACACGTTCGCCAGCCTCGACCCCCGCACCGGCGAGGTGATCGCCGAGTACCCGATCGCCGATGCTGCCGAGGTTGCCGCCGCCGTCGACCGCGCACGGATCGCCTCACGCTGGTGGGAGGCGCAGGGATTCCGCGGACGCCGGGAGTGGCTGCTCGAGTTCAAGAAAGCCATCGCGTCCGACGCCACCTCGCTCGCCACCGTCGTGTCGAGGGAGACCGGAAAGCCGTACGGGGACGCGTTCCTCGAAGTCCTGCTCGCGGTCGAACACCTCGACTGGGCCGCGCGCAACGCGAAGAAGGTGCTCCGCCCGCGCAGGGTCCCGTCGGGCATCGCAAGCTTCAACCAGGCGGCCACCCTCGAGTACAAGCCGCTCGGCGTCGTCGGTGCGATCGGGCCGTGGAACTACCCGGTCTACACGCCCATGGGTTCCATTGCCTACTCGCTGGCGGCAGGAAACGCGGTCGTCTTCAAGCCGAGCGAACTCACGCCGGGCGTCGGAAAGTGGCTCGAGGACAAGTGGAACTCGATTTCCCCGTCCCAGCCTGTGTTCCAGGTGATCACGGGTCTCGGGGAAACGGGTTCGGCGTTGGTCCGATCGGGTGTCGACAAGGTCGCGTTCACCGGATCCGGTCCCACCGCACGCAAAGTCATGGCCGCGTGTGCCGAGACGCTGACCCCGCTCGTCGCCGAGTGCGGCGGTAAGGACGCAATGATCGTCGCGGCCGACGCCGACATCGACAAGGCGGTGGAATTCGCCGCCTTCGGTGCGTTCGGCAACGCCGGCCAGACATGCGCGGGCGTCGAACGGATCTATGTCGTCGAGCCTGTCTACCGCGAGTTCCTCGACAAGCTCACCGCGACCGTCTCCCGCGCACATCCGGGCGGGGACACCGATTCGACCTACGGCCCGATGACTCTGCCGCGCCAGGTGGACGTCGTACGCGGCCATATCGAAGATGCGCTCGCGAGCGGCGGCAAAGCGGTACTCGGCGGCCTCGACTCGATCCAGGGTCTCGTCATCGGACCCGTCATCCTGACCGACGTCCCCGAGACGTCCACGGCCGTGTGCGAAGAAACCTTCGGCCCCACGGTGGTGGTCAACAAGGTTCGCGACCTGGACGAGGCGGTCGATCGCGCCAACGGCACCGAATACGGTCTCGGGGCGTCGATCTTCATCGGCAACAAGTCCAAGGGACGCGAGCTCGCCGAGCGTCTGCGCAACGGCATGGTGTCGATCAACTCGGTGCTCGGGTTCGCCGCTATCGCGTCGCTGCCGTTCGGTGGCGTCGGCGAGTCGGGCTTCGGACGCATTCACGGCGCCGACGGTCTTCGCGAGTTCAGCCGCCCCAAGTCGGTCACGGTCGAGAGGTTCAGTTCCCCACTGAAACTGATGAGCCTCGAGCGGCCGGCGCGTGACCTGAGGATTTCCGAACTCATGCTCAAGTACATGCACGGAAGGTGACCGGATGACGACCACTCCCCCGCGCACCCGCAGCCGCAAGGCGGCAGTCGTGGCGAGTCCGGCGGCTCGTATCGAGAAGGCAGGAACGTTCGCGCCCCCGGACCGCGAGCCTCGCCCGCGGCGGGGTCGCATGGGGTGGGTCAAGGTCATCGAGAAACTCGACCCGGTGACGCAGCACCAGGACATCCACCGGATCACGGCCGGGTACGAATTTCCCTGGGACTACCAGCGTTCCCTCGAGTTCGCGTTGTTCCGTACCTACTGCGTTCCCACCATTTCCGCACTTCTCGCCCGCACCGGTGAATTCGAGAAGCGCCCGCAGAAGCGTTACGACGACACAGCACTGCTGATGGCCGAACTCGTCGAGCACGGATACGACGCCGAACGCGGACGCGAATCGCTGCGGAACATCAACCGCATGCACGGCAAGCACTCGATCGACAACGACGACATGCTGTACGTGCTGTCGACCTTCGCGTTCGACCCGCTCGACTGGATCGACAGGTACGGGTGGCGTCGTCTCCACCCGAACGAACGACTCGCGTCGTTCCACTTCTACCGGCAGGTCGGTATCCGCATGGGTATCAAGGACATTCCGGAGACGTTCCAGGAGTTCTACCGGTTCAAGCAGGAGTACGAGCGGACGAGGTTCGTCTACAGCGACGACAACCATGCCATCGGGACCTACACCCTCCGGCTGTTCCGGTCCTGGTATCCGAAGCCGCTGCGCGGTGGAGTGGAGAAGGTCGTGTACTCCCTGATCGACGACCGGATGGCCGCGGCGTTCGGATTCCCGAAGGGCTCGGCGCGGATGCGGGCGGTGTCCGAGGGTGCGCTGCGCGCACGGTCCGCACTGGTCCGCCGCTTCCCGAAACGACGGGCGTCGCTCTCCGCGAGCAACCCGAGCAACCGGACCTACCCGGGTTACCCGCTCGGATACCGTCCGCGTGACCTCGGTGTAGAGAACTGAGAATCCCGAAGCGCGAACGTGTGCGCACGTCGAGCATCGCCGACGAGGGAGCGCCCGCTGGGGCTGCCTAGCGGCTCGTTGGTGTAGACGCCACCTCGACAGCCATGACACCCTTCGCTCAACAGCCGGCGATGCCGTCGATCAGAACTCGCACCCGGGAGGAACGCTCAGCCCCATTCAGTCACGATCATGACTGAGCTGACCGCAGAAGATCGCTGACGGTATGAACGTTCTCGGCCCAAGCGTTAGAACTCGCAAGCCGTGGGTATTACCCAGGCAACAAAAGTGTTGCACTTATAAGTGCAAGTGGCTACCGTCGGGGTGAACGTAGGAGGTGTAAGCGATGGACGCGGTGATCGATCGTGGCGTCGGGAAGACGACACTGACAGTGACATCGAATCAGGTATCGCAAGCGGGAGCGTTCAACCCTGCGGATCTTCTGTCGGTCGTGCCTGCAGAGTTGGCCAGGATTCTCGTCGAAGTCGTGCAGACCGTCGCTGCGGGCGGCACGGTGACTATCGGTTCGATGCCGGATGAGTTGACCACTACGTCTGCAGCAGATCTACTCGGCGTCTCCCGGCCTACGTTGATGAAACTGATACGGGAGGAGCAGATTCCAGCGCACAAGGTTGGCACCCATACACGGCTGAATACCGCCGATGTCCTTGCCTACCGCGATCGGCTGCGCGAGCAACAACGGGCCGCGTTTCAGGATTTGCGCGACTTCGAAGAAGCAGAGGACCTGGATTACTAAACTACTGACGGCCCGGGAGTTCGATATGTGCGGTAGTGGCGCCTATTGTCACTCGCGTGAGCTCACGAGTGCCGAACGTGCTGCCAGACGCGAACGTACTGTATTCGCGGACCCTGCGGGACTGGCTCTGTTTGCTGGCAAACAGGTCTGGACCGCCGCTTTTTCACTTGCGCTGGACCGAGGACGTCATGGCGGAGTTGGTATATCACCTGCGCAAGAAGCACCCGAACTTCTCCGATCATCAAATCGGGGGAGTTCGGGACAATATTGTTAAAGTCGCTGTACACGGCCGAATCAAAGGGTACGAGATCGACCCGGGCCTCGCTTACACAGACAAGTACGACGCACACCTGCACGCCGCGGCAGAACACGGCGACGCTCAGTACGTCATCACGAATGACGCCGGATTCCACGAATTCGCCTCAGGGCACGATGAACTTCTCGTCTATGAGGTCTACACCCCCGACGACTTCTTCATGCTCGTCTATCGAGACGCGATTTCCACAGTCCGAGAAGCCCTACTCGAGCAGATTTCCTATCACCGCCGACTCGGTAGACCCTTCAACCTCGCGACACGCCTTGAATCGGCAGGGACTCCGAACTTTGCCGCCGCGATCCGCGAGATGATGCAGACGCCAGCTGTTGCTCAGGCTCTCGCGTGCATCTACGAGGGCATCTGAGATGACGGAGCGGGTGATGACATGGAATTAGAGATAGAACGCGGTGCTTCGCGTGTTCACCTTTCCGAGCAGGTCTTGCCCCGACGTCCCCGTCAGACCGTCGTCGAGCGGGGCCGACGCGTCTGTCGTGACGGCAGCGCGAACGCCGACGCGAAGACCACGATCGCGCATGCGGCACACACCAGATAGGCGATGACGAACCCGGCGGTGCTCACACCGCCCGCGAAGGCGTGAGCGGCGAGCACCGATGCGACCACTGCGCTGCACACCGTGCTGCCCACCGTGCGCAGCAGAACGTTGACGCCGTTGGCTGCTGCGTTCTGCTCCAGGGGGACCGCTCCGAGGATCAGCACCGGCAAGGTGCAGTACACGAGCGACGTGCCGACTGCCGCGACGAAGATCGCGGCCACGACCAGCCAGAGCGGTTTGTCCGGCACCGCGTGGATACCGTAGCCGGCGAGCAGGAACAGCGCACCGATCATGATCGTCACCTTCGGACCGAATCGCTCGGTGATCCGCGACGCCACGATCGCAAAGATCATCATCGCGAAGCTCGCGGCGAGCTGGCACGCCGCCGCCTGGAGGATCGTCAGACCGTATCCCGCGCCCTCACCCCTCGGTGCCTGCAGCAACTGGGTGGTGATGAGGGTGTTTCCGTAGAACGCGAATCCGACGAGCAACGCCGACAGGTGCGGCGTGAGCACGGAACGCCGAGCGGCGACGCGAAGGTCGACGAGCGGATTGCGATTGCGCAGTTGCTGAAAGCCCCAGATGCCGAAGACAACCACCGCGGACGCGGCCATGGACAGCACCGCAGGGCTCGTCCAGCCCCACGAACTGCCCTGGGTGATGGGCACCAGCAAACAGATCAGTGCTGCCGACAATCCGGCCGCACCCACCACATCGAAACGTCCGCCTGCGCGGCTGTCCGACTCCGGCACGACCAACCACGCCGCAAGCGTCACGCCCACACCGATGGCCGCCGTCACCCAGAACAACAGGTGCCAGTCGGCAAATTGCACGATGGCGGCCGCGAAGGGGATTCCGACCGCGGTGCCGATGCCGAGGGTCGAGCTGAGCATCGCAACCGAGCGGTCCACGCGATCACGCGGCAGCACCTCGCGCAGGATGGCCATGCCGATCGGAAGCACTGCGGCGCCCGCTCCCTGCAGGCCGCGCGCAAAAATGAGCAGCCCGATGTTCGAGGTCATGGCGCAGATCAGCGAGCCGATGCTCATCACCGTGAAGGCGATCAGGAGCATCTTCTTCTTGCCGATCATGTCGGCGAGGCGGCCGAAGATCGGTGTCATCACCGCGCCGACCAGCAGCGTCGCCGTCACCAACCACGACACCGCGGTCGGTCCGGCACCGGTGAAGCCCGGCATGCTGGGCAGCAGCGGCACCATGACGGTCTGCATGATCGCCTGGAAGACGGCTCCGACCGCGAGCACCGCGAAGACGAACCGGCCCAGGTCCGGACGACGGGCAGCGCGAGCGTCGATGCGGATTCGTTCAGCGGGACGGAAGCGGCGGGGCACGGACAGCCGCAGAGGGACCGAAACTGTCAAGGACCCTCCTCGGCATAGGTGAATGGGTGTTCACCAGATTAGGTGAACACCCATTCACCTCACAACACGAGTGAGACGATTCACTCCCGAATGCCGTCGAGAAGCGTCTGCACCAGCGGTGCGTAGAGGGCCACGACCTCGTCCAGCGTTCCCGTGGCGTGCTCCCGCATCATGCGACGACGCATGATCGCGAGACCCATCACCGCCGACATCGCCAGTTCGGCGCGCAACCTCGCATCGGCGCCCGGCAGCCTCGCGGCAAGAGCATCGATCATCTGCGTCGAATAGTTCTCACGCAGCAGGCGATTGCTCTCGTCGCTCGCCCCGCTCATGAACAGAATGTTCATGGACAACGGCTTGTACGGTTCGAGCGGACGGGCGAACATCGCGACCATCCGCTCCCCCAGCGTCTCCAGCGGGCCGTCGAACAGCACCTGCGCGCCGGCTTGGAAATCCACCAGCGCTTCGTACAACTGCTCCTTCGAGCCGAAGTACTTGATGATCAGTGGAGCACTCACCCCCGCGTCCACCGCGATGTCCTTGAGGGTGATGTCGCGGTACGGCCGGGTCGCAAAGGCCTTGCCCGCCGCATCGAGGATCAGCTTGCGCGTCTCGTCCGAACTCCGTCGGCGCTTCTCGGGTTCGTCCGTAGAGATGTCGTCCGCGGCTCCGCCGGTCACATCGCTCGCCGGCCCGACAGCGCACGTCCGAGGGTGAGCTCGTCCGCGAACTCGAGGTCACCGCCCATCGGCAGGCCGGACGCGAGGCGCGTCACGGTCAGCCCGGGGAAGTCGCGCAACATCCGGACCAGATACGTCGCGGTGGCCTCGCCCTCCGTGTTGGGATCGGTCGCGATGATCACCTCGGAGACGTCGACGCCGTCCTCCTGGTTGCCGATCCGGGTGAGAAGTTCCCGGATGTGCAACTGGTCAGGCCCGATGCCGTTGAGCGGATCGAGCGCACCACCGAGCACGTGGTAGCGGCCGCGGAACTCGCGGGTGCGCTCGATCGCCTGCACATCCTTGGGTTCCTCGACCACGCAGATCTGTGTGCGGTCGCGCCGGAGGTCGGAACAGATCCTGCACCGCTCCCGATCCGACACGGTGCCGCACACCTCACAGAACTGAACCCCGTCGCGCACCTTCTGCAACGCCGCCTGGAGTCGGTCGATTTCGGGAGGCTCCACCGACAACAGATGGAACGCGATGCGCTGCGCACTCTTCGGCCCGACACCGGGAAGCTTGCCCAGCTCGTCGATGAGGTCCTGTACCGGTCCTTCGTACAACGCGAGCCTCTAGAGACCGGGCAAGCCGGGAATGCCGCCGCCGAGACCGCCGGCGAGCGGGCCGAGCTTCTCGGCGGCACTCTCCTGCGCCTTCGCGGATGCATCGGCGATCGCGCCGACCACCAGGTCCTGCAGTGTTTCGATATCGTCGGGATCGACGACCTTCGGATCGATGTGCACGGCGACGACCTCGCCCGTGCCCTTCACCGTCGCGGTCACCAGGCCTCCACCGGCCTGACCGGTGACCTCCTCCTGTGACATTTCGTTCTGAGCGGCCATCAGTTGCTGCTGCATCTGCTGGGCCTGAGCGAGGAGTTGCTGCATGTCGGGCATTCCACCGGGTTGCACGGACACGTCCTTTCTGCACGTTTGTCTGTCCAGGGTAGTCGTCCACCGTCTGCGGTGATACGACAGAGAGTTCAGTCCACTTCGTTCTTCAGGTTCTGAAGGACCTGCTGCTGGATCTTGCGCAGCCCGATCGGCGCGAAGGTCTTCTCGAAGAATCCACCGATACCGCCCGCTCCGTTCCAGCCGGTGAGGACGACCACCGTCGAACCCGTGCCGTGGGGCACGACGCTCCAGGTGGTCACGAGCGACGAGTTCGCGTCCGTCTCCGTGATGGTGCTGCCGGAGACGGAGACGGTGGCCTGCACATCGCGCTGCCGCTTCTCGGTGGCCTGGAGAATCCAATGCACGACGGTGCCCTCACCCCGGCCACCCGAGATCACCCGGTAGTCGCGGTAGTGATCCGACAGGATGCGCGGGCGCACCGTCTCGTAATCGGCGAGGGCGGCAAGCACCTTGTCGGGCGCTGCCTCCAGTTGTATCGAACTGCTCGCACTGACCTGCGCCATGTCGATTTCCTCCGTAGTCGATCGGATATTGCTCGTGGACGAGTTCTCCGTCCATCCTGCCTTCTCCTCAGTACCGGGACGGGCACGAGCCACGGGTTTATTGTGGGTGTGCCATCAAGCAGCGCCGCAGGGGAGTCGATGCTCATGCTGGGAAAGCCACGCGCCACGAGTCCGTACGGACTGCAGGTTCACCGCGAAGGTGTGGAACGACTGTTGCGCTCGTACCGCGACATTCCCGAGCGTGCGCCGGTACGGCTCGCGAAAAAAACGTCGAATCTCTTCCGTGCCCGCGCGAAAGTGGATGCCCCCGGGCTGGACGTCTCCGGCCTCGGCGGTGTCGTGTCGGTCGATCCGCGTACCCGCACCGCGGATGTCGCCGGGATGTGCACCTACGAACACCTCGTCGACGCGACATTGCCCTACGGGCTTGCTCCCCTCGTGGTTCCGCAACTGAAGACCATCACCCTGGGCGGCGCCGTCACCGGTCTCGGAATCGAGTCGACCTCGTTCCGGAACGGTCTGCCCCACGAATCGGTGCTCGAGATGGACATCCTCACCGGCGCAGGTGAGATCGTCACGGCGCGGCCCGACGGCGAACACTCGGATCTGTTCCGAGGATTCCCCAATTCGTACGGGTCCCTCGGATACGCGACCCGCCTGAGGATCGAACTCGAACCGGTCAAACGGTTCGTTGCCCTGCGCCATCTGCGGTTCGATTCACTCGCCGAGATGCAGGCAGCGCTCGACCGGATCACCGCCGACCGCGTGTATGCCGGTGTCGCTGTGGACTACATCGACGGCGTCGTCTTCTCCGCCGAGGAAAGCTACCTCACACTCGGGGTCCAGACGGACGAGCCGGGTCCGGTATCCGACTACACCGGACGCGACATCTACTACCGGTCCATCCAGCACGCGTCGGTCAACCATCCCAAAACCGATCGGCTCACGATCCGCGACTACCTGTGGCGCTGGGACACCGACTGGTTCTGGTGTTCGAGGGCGTTCGGGGCACAAGACCCCCGAATCCGCCGGTTCTGGCCGAAGCGACTGCTGCGCAGCAGTTTCTACTGGAAGCTCATCGCGCTGGACCACAAATACGCGGTCGCCGATCGTATCGAGGCACGCAAGGGCAATCCCCCTCGTGAACGTGTCGTGCAGGACATCGAGGTACCGGTCGAACGCACCGAGGAATTCGTGCGCTGGTTCCTCGAAGAAACCCCCATCGAGCCGATATGGCTGTGCCCGTTGCGATTGCGCGAGCGTCACGGACCGGGCGGTGCGTCGTTCGATGCCCAGCGTCCGTGGCCGCTGTATCCCCTCGAACCCAAACGCACGTATGTCAACGTCGGCTTCTGGTCCTCGGTGCCCGCCGATCCCGGCGGGGTCGACGGTGCCGCGAACCGGCTCATCGAAAACAAGGTGGCGGAACTCGACGGTCACAAATCCCTGTACTCCGACTCGTACTACACACGCGACGAGTTCGAGAAACTGTATTACAGCGGTGGGGAATACACCGCACTCAAGAAGAAGTACGACCCGCGGTCCCGCTTACTGGACCTTTTCTCGAAGGCGGTGCAAAGAAGATGACCACGTTCAAGTCCGAGCCTTCGGCCGGCGTGCGCCCGGCCGATGACAAGATCCCCCTCGCGAAGATCGTCGAAACCGTCACGGGCGGCGCCATGCCGCTGCGTTTCACGGCGTACGACAATTCGGCCGCGGGTCCGGAAAACTCCCCTTACGCCCTTCATCTCGCGTCGCCCAAGGGCGCGACCTACATCGCGACCGCCCCCGGCGACCTCGGGATGGCGCGCGCATACATTTCCGGTGAACTCGAGATCCGCGGCGCTCATCCCGGTAACCCCTACGCTTTGCTTGCCACCCTGGGAGACATGCATTTCGAGCGCCCCCCGGTCCGCGTCCTCGCGCAGATCGCCCGGTCGCTCGGTACGGAACTGCTCAGGCCGATCGCGCCGCCGCCGCAGGAACATCTGCCCCGATGGCGCCGCGTCGCGGAAGGTCTCCGGCATTCCAAGAATCGCGATGCCGAGGTCATCCATCACCACTACGACGTGTCCAACACGTTCTACGAGTACGTACTCGGCCCGACGATGACGTACACGTGCGCTCTCTTCGATTCCGAGAGCCAGAAACTCGACGATGCCCAGGAGAACAAGTACCGCCTCATCTTCGAAAAGCTCCGCCTGCAACCCGGTGACCGTCTCCTCGACATCGGTTGCGGCTGGGGCGGAATGGTGCGCTTCGCCGCGCGCCGTGGAGTGAAGGCACTCGGGGTGACCCTGTCGCGCGAGCAGGCGGAGTGGGCGCGGCAGGCGATCGCGGACGAAGGGCTCGGCGATCTGGCCGAGGTTCGGCACTCCGACTACCGCGACGTGACCGAAACCGGATTCGACGCGATCTCGTCGATCGGCCTCACCGAGCACATCGGCGTCGGAAACTACCCCGCGTACTTCCAGTTCCTGCACGACAAGCTGCGGGTGGGCGGGCTGCTCCTCAACCACTGCATCACGCGCCCGCACAACCGTGGGCGGGTGAAGGCGGGCGGATTCATCGACCGGTACGTGTTCCCCGACGGGGAACTCACCGGCTCCGGCCGCATCATCACCGAAGCGCAGAACGTCGGATTCGAAGTGGTGCACGAGGAGAACCTCCGGCAGCACTACGCGTACACCCTCGCGGGCTGGTGCGAAAACCTCGAAAAGAACTGGGATGCGTGTGTCGCCGAGGTGGGCGAGGGCACCGCGCGGTTGTGGGGCCTGTACATGGCCGGGTCCCGGCTCGGATTCGAACGCAACATCATCCAGTTGCACCACGTGCTCGGCGTCAAGCTCGGCGCGGACCAGCGTCCGCAGGTACCCCTGCGCCCGTGGTGGGTCGCATAGCCCCCGCCGCCGGCGGCCTCACACCGATGACGCCGTAGCCGGAACGAGGAAGGGCCCCGAAGCGATTCGGGGCCCTTCCTGTCTATCGGACATGCATGCGCAGGTCAGTCGCGGAGCGACGCCGGCGGGGTGAAGCGCTCACCGTACTTCGCGGCGAGCTCCTCGGCCCGCTTCACGAAGCCGGCCTTGCCGCCCGCGTATCCCGTGATGAACTGCGAGACACCACCGGTCCACGCCGGGAAGCCGATGCCGAGGATCGAACCGATGTTGGCGTCGGCGGTGGTCTCGAGAACACCCTCGTCGAAGCACTTCTGCGTCTCGATGGCCTCGGCGAAGAGCATCCGGTCGATCAGGTCCTGCAGCGGAACGTCGAGGGTCGCGACGGTCTTGAACTGATCGCGCACACCCTGCCAGATGCCCTGACGCTTGCCGTTCTCGTCGTACTCGTAGAAACCGGCCTTCTCCAGACGACCCGGACGACCCTGCTCGACCATCCAGTCGATGACGTCGAGCGCGGGGTGACGGGTGGCGCCCATCTTGGTGTCGCCCTGCTTGGCGGCCTCCGCGGTCTCCTTGGCGATCTTCTGCATGAGCTTCATGTTCAGCTCGTCGGTCAGCTGCAGCGGCGGAGCCGGGTAGCCCGCCTGCGAACCGGCCTGCTCGATCGTCGCGGGCTCGATGCCCTCGCCGAGCATCGCGATGGCCTCGTTGACGAACGTGCCGATGACTCGCGAGGTGAAGAATCCACGGCTGTCGTTGACGACGATCGGGGTCTTGCGGATCGCGAGCGTGTAGTCGAACACGCGGGCCAGCGCCTCGTCCGAGGTCTTCTCACCCTTGATGATCTCCACCAGCGGCATCTTGTCGACCGGCGAGAAGAAGTGGATCCCGATGAAGTCCTCGGGACGCTTCACACCCGTGGCGAGACCGGTGATCGGCAGCGTCGAGGTGTTGGAGCCGAGCAGCGCGTCGGGTTCGACGATGTCCTCGATCTCCTGGAACACCTTGTGCTTGAGCTCGGTGCTCTCGAAGACGGCCTCGATGACGAAGTCGACACCCTTGAAATCGGCCGCGTCGGCGGTCGGGTGGATGCGGCCGAGCAGTTCCTTGGACTTCTCCTCGGTGGTCTTCCCACGCGAGAGTGCCTTGGCCTCGATCTTCTCCGAGTAGTTCTTGCCGCGCTCGGCGGCCTCGATGCTGATGTCCTTGAGGACGACCTCGTACCCGGCACGCGCTGAGACGTACGCGATGCCCGCGCCCATCATGCCGGCGCCGAGCACGCCGATCTTCTTGATCTCACGCTTGGGCACGTCCTTCGGACGCGACGCGCCGGAGTTGATGGCCTGCATGTCGAAGAAGAACGCCTGGATCATGTTCTTCGCGACCTGGCCGGTGGCCAGTTCCGTGAAGTAACGGGACTCGATGGTCGACGCGTTGTCGAAGTCGACCTGCGAGCCCTCGACCGCGGCGGACATGATCGCGCGCGGAGCCGGCATCGGCGCGCCCTTGATCTGCTTGCGCAGGTTCGCCGGAAACGCGGGGAGGTTCGCGGCGAGCGAGGGGGTCGACGGGGTGCCGCCGGGGATCTTGTATCCCTTGACGTCCCACGGCTGAACGCCACCCTCGGGATTGGCCTTGATCCACGCCTTCGCAGCGGGAACGAGTTCGTCGACGCTGCCGACGACCTCGTGAACCAGGCCGATCTCCTTGGCCTTCACGGCGTTGTACTTGTTGCCCTGCAGCAGGACCGAGAGGAGCGCGGTCTGGATGCCGAGCAGACGCACGGTGCGGGTGATACCGCCGCCACCGGGCAGCAGGCCGAGGCTGGCCTCGGGCAGGCCGATCTGAACGCCCTTGACGTCCGCAGCGATCCGGTGATGGGTCGCGAGAGCGATCTCGAGGCCACCGCCCAGGGCCGCACCGTTGATGGCGGCGACGACGGGCTTGCCGAGGGTCTCGAGGCGACGGAGGTCTGCCTTGATGTCCTGCACCTCGTCGAACGCGGCCTGCGCGTCGTCCGGCCCGATCGCGATGATGTTGCGGAGGTCGCCTCCGGCGAAGAAGGTCTTCTTCGCCGACGTGATCACCACACCGCTGATCGAGTCCTTCTCCTCGACCAGGCGGTCGACGGTGGCTTTCATGGAGGACTTGTAGAGCGCGTTCATGGTGTTCGCGCCCTGGTTGGGGTCGTCCAGGGTGAGCACAACGATGCCGTCGGCGTCCTGATCCCAAGAAATCATGTTGTCGGTCACTGTATTTCGAATCCTTCCGGGTATCAGACGCGCTCGATGATGGTGGCCACGCCCATACCGCCACCGATGCACAAGGTGACGAGGGCACGCTTGGCTCCGCGGCGCTCGAGCTCGTCGATCATGGTGCCGGTGATCATGGCGCCGGTAGCGCCGAGCGGGTGACCCATCGCGATGGCGCCGCCGTTGACGTTGAGCTTCTCGTCCGGGATCTTCAGATCCTTCTGGAACTTCAGGACGACGGACGCGAACGCCTCGTTGATCTCGAAGAGGTCGATGTCGTCGGCGGTGAGACCGGCGGCGGCGAGCACCTTCTCGGCGGCCGGGGTCGGGCCGGTGAGCATGATGGTCGAATCGGCACCCGAGGTGGCCGTCGCCACCACGCGGGCACGCGGGGTGAGACCGAGATCCTGGCCGGCCTGCTCGGAGCCGACGAGCACGAGAGCCGCGCCGTCGACGATGCCCGAGCTGTTACCGCCGTGGTGGACGTGGTTGATCTTCTCCACGAAGTGGTACTTCTGCAGCGCGACAGCGTCGAAGCCGCCCATCTCGCCGACCGAAGCGAACGACGGCTGCAGCTTCGCCAGACCCTCGAGGGTCGTGTCGGGACGCATGTGCTCGTCCTGCTCGAGGATCGTCAGACCGTTCTGGTCCTTGACGGGCACGACCGACTTCGAGAAGTAGCCACCGGACCACGCTGCGGCTGCGAGCTGCTGCGAGCGCAGTGCGTAGGCGTCGACGTCCTCGCGGGAGAAACCCTCGATGGTCGCGATCAGGTCGGCCGAGATGCCCTGGGGCACGAGGTAGCTGTCGTAGTTCGTGGCGGGGTCGAGCATCCACGCGCCGCCGTCGGAACCCATGGGCACGCGCGACATGGACTCGACACCACCGGCGAGGACCAGTTCGTCCCAGCCGGAGCGGACCTTCTGCGCAGCCATGTTGACGGCTTCGAGGCCGGACGCGCAGAAACGGTTGATCTGGACACCACCGGTGGTGGCCGGCATGTTGGCGACGGTGACGGCGGTGCGAGCGATATCGGCACCCTGATCGCCGACCGGGCCCACGACACCGAGGATGAGATCCGAGATGCGGTTCTCGTCCAGGTCGGGGAAGCGGACGCGCAGTTCGTCGATCAGGCCGGTAACCAGAGAGATCGGCTTGACGGAGTGCAACGATCCCGTCTTCTTGCCTCGGCCTCGTGGTGTTCGGATGGCTTCATAGATGAATGCCTCGGTGGTCACAGTGCGCAGGTTCCTTCCCGTGCTTGCGGAGTAACAGCACCGACGGCCCCCTTCGGAGCCGTCGTGCCCAACTTCACACCACCGTAGAAGGTGTGGCCCATAGCAGTAAGGACCGAAGCGATCGGGGTCCGTGACCGAACCGAGCGACCTTCCGTCAGAACACGAGCACCGCGAAGACGGTCGAGAGCACCAGGCCCGCCATCACCGGCAGGAAGCACTTCCGTGCCAGGTCGAGTACGGGCACCCGGGCAAATCCCGCCACCGCGATGAGTGACGACCACGCGATGATCACTCCACCGCCCGACCAGATGTTGCCCATCTGCCCGATTGCTGCCAGCGTCGCGGGATCGACGTCCACGGCGGGACCGAGCGCACCGGACAGCGCCCCGGTGAGCGGCAGACCACTGAATCCGGATCCGTCCAATCCTGCGACGAGACCGATGAGCAGTATCCCGAACGACGTGACGAACGCGTTCTGCGGCAGGTGCGCCTGCACGGAGGTGACGAGGTCGAACAGGATCGCAGGCCCCGTTGCATCGGACGAAAGGCCCAGGATCGGCGCGGCGAAGTCGGGATTGCCGATGAAAAAGAATCCGGCGATGGGGAGCACGCATCCCATGGCTTTGAAGGCGAACACCAGACCGTCGACCAGGTGGTCGGACGTAGTTTCGAGGAAGCCGCCCTTGTCGGTCGACGCTGCGGCCGCGAACAGAACGAGCGACGCGATCCCGCCGACGATCGCCGCGGCCTCGCCACCTTTCAGCGGCGGCACGACATCGGTGAATTTGCCCAGCATCAGGTAGACGATGAACGCGAGGTAGGCCAGCGGGACAAGCATGGCGAACGCTTTCGCGGTACCGCGCCGTTCCTTGTCCGGCTGCGGGGCCTCGAATGTGCTTGCGTCGTCCCGAGTCGGCGCCAGCACGGCCGTCGCCGTACCCGCGGCTTCGCCGAGTACCGGCGGCGGTGGCCCCGACCGCTGGGGCCGAACCGGACGCGTCGAACCGGTTCCACTCGGGCCGCTCGGATCGGGCGCCGAGGTGGGCTCACCGACGCCGCTGTCCGCTTCGGCCTCCCACTCGGTCAGTAGATCGGGAGACGGCGTCCGCCACGTCCGCTTCTGCGAGAAGTAGGTGATGAGGAGTGCGGTACCTCCGACGATCAGCGACAGCACGAGAGCTTTGTCGGCCACCGCATCGGCGTCCACGCCGGCAGCAGACGCCGAGATGCCCGGGGCGACCTTGATGATGTAATCGGACGACAGCGCCATGCCCTGACCGCAGATCGCGATGACCATGCCTACGGAGATCGGCGACAGCCCGGCGCGAATGGCGACAGGGATCAGCACCGCGCCGACGAGCGGAACAGCAGGGGTCGGCCAGAAGAACAGCGAGATCACGTACGTCACGGCGGCGAGCACGAGGAAACTGCTCGTCCCTGCTCTCATGACTCGGCGGAACGGCGCCACCATCAGCCGGTCGGCACCGAGTTGCCGCAGCGCTCCGAGCATCGCGGTGACCATCGCGATGATGAGGAAGATGTTGAACAGTTCCTTCGCTGCCACCAGGCTCGCGTTGAAGATCGACGAGAGTCCGGTGACGATACTGCCCGAGAACACCAATGCGGTGAGAAATGTTGCGACGACAGCGGGAACGACGATGTTTTTCCGCAGGGCCATGGTGGCCAGGATGACGAGTATGCCGGCGAGATAGACCCAGTGGGCGGCCGTGAGTTGTACGTCCAATGCATGTCCTTCAGCAGGAGAGCGGAATGGAGCGGGCTTGTCTCCGTGGAACTTTCCGCGCTCTTCCAGGCACGGTCAACGCAAACCCTGCACACCGGCCGGAACGCTACTTGTGCAGTGTGTTCCTTTTTTGCGATTCGGTGTCATTCGATCGCGCGTTTGTGAAAAAGTGCTACGAACACGTGTCGGAACACGGTTTTGCATATCTCCGCCGGACAGAATGTGCACAGTGCCTGCGTCCCGGCGCCTCCGGATGTGCTGTGTGTCCTGGCGACGCTCGTGCACGCGGTCGGGTTGCAGTGCGAGAGTGGGATCGAGCGGCCCGATGATGCCGTGCAATTCGATCGTTCCAGGAGTTCGATGACCACACGTACCGAAGCACCCCCGGAGTCACCGGAGGGTGCCGACACGGGCACGCCGCTCGCATTGTCCGCACTGCTCGCGGGGACGCTCGTCGGAACCTTGAGCAACAACATCATCAATGTTCCTCTTGCACAGATCCTTTCGTATTACGACTCGTCACTGGAGGACGGGGCGTTGCTCGCCGTCGCCTTCCTGCTCACGTTCGCGGCATCGATGCCGCTCGCGGGGTATATCGGTGATCGCTTCGGCCGGCGCCGCGTGTACTGCGCGGCCCTGCTCGGCACCGCGGTGTGTGCCGCGGGAGCAGCGACAGCACCCAGTCTCGAGATTCTGATCGGGTGGCGTGCGCTCGGAGGTGTCGCCGCAGCGGCATTCGCACCCGCGGTGATGGGACTGCTCGCCTGGCTGTTCGGCCCGCGACGTCGCGCCCGCGCGGTGGGCGCGTGGGCGACGGTCAACGGAATCGGACAGGCAATCGGCCCTTCCCTCGGAGGACTCATCGCGGGCAACTGGGGATGGCGCTGGGTCTTCGTCCCGCTGATTCCTATCGCGCTGATCGGGCTCGCGGGAACGCTGCGCTGGATTCCTGCATTCCCGGGACGACCGATGCGGCTCGACGTACTGGGCGCCGCCACCCTCACCATGGGTTCGGCCGGAATCATTCTGGGTCTCAGCATGTTCGGAAAATCGGGCGTTCCTGTCGGCATGGCGTGGGCGAGCCTCGCGGTGTCGGTCCTGGTGCTCGCCTGGTTCACGGTCCATTGCCTGCGCGTGCGCGTGCCGTTCGTGGACGTACGTCTGCTCACCGAAAGCCGTTTCGCCCGAAGTTCGGTCGCCTCGTTCGCTCAGATGTTCTGTCTCGGAACAGCTCTTCTGGCGGTTCCGCTACGGCTCTCGGCCACAGGCGTGTCCACAACGACGGCCGGGATGATCCTGTTCTCCCTTCCCGCAGTCATGGCCGTCCTCGCCCCGCTGATCGGCCGCATCACGGACCGGGTCGGTGCTCGGCGGGTATTGCGGTGCGGATTGACAGTCCTCGCCGTCACCCAGTGCGCCCTGGCGGCCGTCCTGGGCGCGAACGACCCGGATCCGTGGCTGGTCGCCGGCGTACTCGCGCTGACCGGAGCCGGAATCGCGGCCGTGCAGACCCCCGCGGCGGCGGGATCCACCCGATCGCCTGCCGGGGCGCAGGGAACCGGACTCGGAGTGTTCAACCTCATCCGCTTCGGTGGTTCCGCCGTCGGTGCGGCGTGGGTGACCATCGGACTCGGGTCCTGGTCGGTCAGCATCGTTTTCGTCGTCTGCGCGCTGGTCGTGGGCAGCGCGTTCGCCGCCACTTTCCTCGGACGCGACCCCGAGGACGTGGAAGACGTCGCGGTGACAGGCGCCGCGCTCAGAGATAGTTGATTTCGCGTTCCACTGCGGTGTGCAGGTGGTCGAGAAGTTCCAGACGGACGGCAAGCCACGCCGTGAACTGGTTCTCGGGGGCCCGGACATCCATCGCCATCGCCCGCGAAATCCGGTCCAGTTTCGACAACATGGTGTTCCGGTGCACGTCGAGTTCGCGCGCGGCCGCATTGACGTTTCCGCCGGCACCGAGATAAGCCACGAGCGTGTCGTACAGATCGCTGCCGGGCCGGAGCGAGCCGAGTACGTCCTCGACGAAACGCCTGCTCCGCTCCGTCTCTGCGACGAGTTCGAGGACACCGTATCCACGCAGGTCGTGGTAGGAAACCGAGCCCGACATCCCCATCCGTTGCCCGATCCCGAGGGCCACACGGGCCTGCCGGTAGCTCTCTCGGATCTGGTCGGCACCCGCGGCGGGGGTCCCGTGTGCGACCGGCACCGGACGACCACGACGACGCGACAGGTCGGCCGAGACGGCATCGGCGAACTCGGCGATCTCGGCCTCGGCGTCGCGTGCATCGCGGTACCGAAGCGAGCGCACCACCACGAGTACGTCACCGATCACAGTGACGTAGGAACGGACGGAGGGGTGCGGAAGCACGCTCGCCGCGTAGCGGGCGAGCCGAAGCAACCCGCCTGGCCCCTCGGTGCCGGAGACGGCCGGATTCTCGTCGTATCCTGCGGCGACGAATACCGCAAAGGTCGAGGTGAGGTCGATGTCGTGGTACTCGGCGCGCGCCTGCATGTCGTGCCGACTGGCGAAGCTTCCGTGTACGAGCGCCTGCACGAAGTCGCCCCGCGCACGCTCCTCCGCTTCGTCGACGCTGCGCTGGCGCAGCATCTCCGAACCGATGATTGCGGTCGCCTGGCCGGTCACCACTGCGTGCCGAGCGAGGTCGTGCGGGCCGGGTGTGGAACCGCCGGCCAGAACCACCACCCATCCCTCGAAGCGTTTGCCGAGCCGGATGGCGCTCGCGGTACACGTCCAGTGCACCCCGGCCACCGTCGCCTCGACCACGCGCGTGTCGTGATGCCCCCTCCCGTCCGGTGAGGTCGGCCCGGATACGGCGCGGATGCGCTCGGCGATCTCGTCGATCGACGCCGGGTCGATGCCGTGATGCGCCACGGCATGACCACGCGCATCGAGCGCCACCGCAGGGTGCTGTGCGAGCGACGACACCTCCTTGATCAGAAGGGTGAGCCCGGCGCCGCGGTGAAGCAGACCCGCGAGCACGGAATGCACATGAGCGGAGTAGCGCATGACGTGCACTTCCTGCATCAGGCTTCGCTCGGCGAGCAGCCTGTTGAGCGCAGCGAAACCGACAGGCAGGTCGAGTTCCACGACAGGCAGACCCGGCGGCCAGGAGGCGATCGCCGCGGGAAGCGCGCCGTCCACGACGAGGCATGCCGCGCCGCGCGCCGCGACGGCGGATACGGCCTGAAGATTGGCACCCAGCACTTCGGGGCGCACATACACAGCAACCCCCGCCAGCTCGTCGTACCTGCCGACCACTTCGCCGAGGGGCAGCACCCAGGTCAGTGCCCGGTCGAGTGCGTCGTCTCCCTGCACGACACGAGCGTCCGCCATCAGCGGTTCATCGAGAAGACCACGGACGGTCAAGCGGGGGCTCGGTTCCACGGCAACCTGCTTCCATCGAAGGTGAGGGCGCCGGACCGATTCCGACGTCATGCACTTCCTACATGAGCTACCAGAGACACCCCCACCCGGAACATGTGCAGTGTGTACACCGACCACCCCGCCTTCGCGGTGATATTGACCCTCCCACTGTGCGCGGTGCGCTGTTAGAAATATGCCACGCCCCCGGCAGCGAGCCTCTCGACCCGACGCCCTTCCGCCCATTCGGGCACTCGTTCGCAACGACCGTTCCGACCTCGACCCCGAAGTGGAGAACCATGCATCGAATTCACCGAATCACTCTCGACGACGCACTGCCCCTGCTCGCCGCCGGACGCGCGAAGGCCGAAGAAATCGGCGTCAAGCAGACGTTGTGCGTATGCGACGAAAGCGCGAATGTCATCGCGCTGCACCGCCTTCCCGGAGCGCGCCTGACCGGAGTCGACATCGCCATCGCGAAAGCATTCACGGCTGCGGGGCACGAGCGCGCCACCCATTTGTTCAACGAGGCACCGGGCGGTCCGGCACTCCCGGGCAATGAAGCATTCGGTATCAGCCACATGCTGCCCGGTAAGTTCGCGATCTTCGTCGGCGGGTTTCCGCTCGTCTACGACGGTCAGATCGTCGGCGCGGTGGGGATCAGCGGCGGAAACGGCGAGCAGGACAAAGCCGTCGGAGCCGCAATGCTCGCCGAATTCGACGCGTTGGTCGCAGCCGGCACGCACTGACCCGTGCACATCGACCCGACGCACGGTCTCTTCCGGCCATTGTGGCCATGGCACCGCCCCTTCTCGTACACCTAGGCTTTTCATACCGAAACACGCTGTATCAGCGGTGGTTTCGGACCCGCAACGCCGCGGGACATTCCAGGACGGCATCGACCGCACGACCACCTGTGAAAGGCACATCTCATGACCGAACTGCTCGGACGCGACGATTTCCGCGCCGCACTCGAAAATGCCATCAAGGGACGGGAAGCCAAGAACGCGTCGTTCAGCAAGGCGTGGGCCGAGGGCAAGCTCGAGAAGCATCACTTCGCCCGGTGGGCAGAAAACCACTACCACTACGTGGGCCCCTTCGCCGACTACCTCGCAAACATCTACTCCAACACACCCGACCACTACACCGACGCGAAGGACTTCACCCTTCAGAACATGTACGAGGAGGAACTCGCCGACATCCGGCACACCGATCTCCTCATCAAGTTCGCGGAGGCCTGCGGCACCACGAAGGAACGGGTCGAAGACCCGAACAACATGAACGCCGTGACGCGCGGACTCCAGGCGTGGTGCTACGCGGTGTCCCAGCGTGAGCACTTCGTGGTCGCCACCGCGGCACTGGTCGTCGGGCTCGAGTCCCAGGTGCCGAGCATCTACAAGAAGCAGATCGTCCCGCTCCGCGAGGTCTACGGGTTCACCGAGGACGAGATCGAATTCTTCGATCTGCACATCACGTCCGACGTCGTGCACGGTGAGCGCGGCTACCAGATCGTCCTGGACTGCGCCGACACACCCCAGTTGCAGCAGCGTTGCCTGCAGCTCGTGCGGTGGGGTGCGGAGATGCGTTTTTCGTACACCAAGGGCCTGTACGACTCCTACGTCGCGCCGGACCTCGAACTGGCATCCGTCTGACCCCACTACCGGCGGGCGGACGGTGACGCACGACCGCGAGCGGGGAGCGGGAGCCTCCACCGGACTCCCGCTCTCCTCTGCACGAGCGACAGGAGAACCATGTCCACCGACGCCACGAGCACCGGCACAGGCCCACAGACGTGGGTTGCCGTCGCCACGATGAAAGAACTGACCCGCCGCCGCAAACTGCGCGTAGAAGTGGACGGCCTCGCGATCGCGCTGTTCCACACGGAGGGCCGCGTCTACGCCTTCGCCGACCTGTGCGTGCATCAGGACCGCTCTCTCGTGAAAGGCACCCTGCTTCACGGCCGGGTGATCTGCCCCGGGCATCAATGGCGGTTCGACCTCGACACCGGGTACGAGGAGGACCAGGACCTCTGCCAACCGACATACCCGGTGCTCGTCGACGGAGACACCGTCCACATCGCCCCCGTGCCGCGACGCGGCGCCGGCACCTCCGAGAAGGAAGGCACCACATGACCGTTCGCACCGTGGTAACCGTCGGCGCCGGCCAGGTGGCCGCCGGCGCCGCACGCACCCTCCGTCGCCGGGGCTTCGACGGCCGCATCGTCCTGCTCGGCGACGAACCTCACGCGCCGTACCAGCGCCCGCCGCTGTCCAAGGAATTCCTCGCGGGCCGCGAGGTGGCCGAGTCGCTCTCGCTGTTCACACCCCGGTGGCTGGACACCAACGACATCGACATCCGGACCGGTGTCACCGTGCGCCGCATCGACACCACGACCGGGACCGTCGAATTCGACGGCGGATCCGTCGCAGCCGACGCCGTCATCCTCGCGACCGGAGGACGGCCCCGAACCATCGAGTCGACAGGCCCCCGGCCCGACCTCGTCCACTACCTGCGCACCCTCGACGACGCCCTCGCCCTCGCCCCGCGCCTCGTCCCCGGATCCCGGCTGATCGTTGTCGGCGGCGGCTTCATCGGACTCGAGATCGCGGCGACCGCACGGTCGCTCGGGGTCGAGGTGACCGTGGTCGAGCAAAGCGCGAATCTTCTCGGCAGCGTGCTGGGCCGGCAGGTCGGCAGCTGCTGCGCAGAACTGCACCGCCGCAACGGCATCGACCTGCGTACCGGAACCGGCGTTGTCACCGTGACCACGTCCGACCGGGGCGTGTGCGTCACCACGACGGACGGCGACACGATCGAGGCCGACACAGCGGTCGTCGGCATCGGCATCGTCCCGAACACCGAGGTCGCCGCCGCGAGCGGCCTGCCCGTCGACAACGGCATCGTGGTCGACGAACACGGCCGCACCTCGATCCCGAGCATCTACGCCGCAGGTGACGTCGCGAATCGCTTCTCACCCCGGGCGGGGCGACACATTCGCGTGGAACATTTCGACAACGCCAACCGCCAATCCGCTGTGGTCGCCGACACGATCGTCGGACGGACATCACTCTCCGACGACCCGCACTGGTTCTGGTCCGACCAGTACGACACCAACATCCAATTCGCCGGAACACCGGTGGGTACAACCGACTTCGTGTTCCGCGGCGACGCCGAGACGGGTGAGTTCTCCGTCTTCTACCTTGCCGGTGACACTCTCACCGCCGCCTTCGCCATGGACCGCGGCGAAGACATCATGGCTGCCCGCGAACTACTCGGGCGACAGGTCGACCCCACGCGCCTCGCGGACGAAGACACCGACCTCTGGGAGATGTACGAAGAAGTGGAGCCCGCATGACGATCGCCGGACTGAACCATATCGACGGACGCTGGGTACCGGCAGCGTCGGGCGCAGTGTTCGAGCGGCGCAACCCGGCCGACGAATCCGACCTCGTCGGAGTGTTTCCCGACTCGGATGCGGTCGACGTACGCAACGCTGTCGACGCGCTCGACAAAGCCGCGCCCGAGTGGGCTGCGACCGCCCCCGAGCGCCGCGCCGCGATCCTCGAGGCCGCGGCAGACCACCTCACAGCCCAGGCGAGCTCCCTCGTGGAAGAACTGATCCGCGAGGAAGGCAAGACACGGACCGAAGCCACCATGGAGGTGAGCCGCACACCGATGAATCTCCGGTTCTACGCCGGCGAGGCCACCCGCGCGACAGGTGCGACATTCCCTGCGCCGGCACCGACAACGGTGTACACCGTGCGTGAACCGATCGGGATAGTCGGTGCCATCACGCCATGGAACTTCCCGCTCAACATCCCGTCCCGCAAACTCGGTCCTGCGCTCGCAGCGGGAAACACCGTGCTGTTCAAGCCCTCCGAGATCACACCGCTGATGGGGCAGCGCCTGGTCGAGGCATTGCTCGCAGGAGGTCTTCCTGCAGGCGCGATCGCTCTCGTCCAGGGCGGAGGGGCAGCGGGTGCTGCCGTAGTCGAAGACCCTCGAGTCGCAGCAGTGACGTTCACCGGGTCCACTGCTGTCGGGCGGTCGATACACCGCAGCGTCGGCCCGGAGCGCCGGGTGCAGCTGGAGATGGGAGGCAAGAACCCGGTGGTGGTGCTCGCCGACGCCGATCTCGATGCTGCTGCGGCACTCATCGTCAAGGGCGCATTCGGGTTGTCGGGTCAGGCCTGCACCGGAACCAGCCGGGTCGTCGCCGTTGACGAAATCCATGACGCGCTGCTCGGCAAGGTCGTAGCGCGCACCGAGGCACTGATCGTCGGGATCGGTGCCGACGCCGCCATGGGGCCCCTCGCGAGTTCGTCTCAGCTGGCCAAGTTTCTCGAATACGTGAAAATCGGTGTCGACGAGGGCGCCGACCTGGTGTGCGGTGGAACGCGTTGTGAGGTGGGCATTCTCCGCAACGGGTTCTTCGTCCGGCCGACGGTGTTTGCGAACACCTCCCCCGGGATGCGACTGCTGACCGACGAGATATTCGGTCCGGTACTGGCGTTCCAGCGCGCCGCATCGTTCGACGAAGCCCTCACCCTGGCGAACGACGTAGCGTTCGGGCTCAGTGCCTCGGTCGTCACCAAGAACCTCTCCGACGCTCACCGGTTCGTTGCCGGATCCCGCACGGGGTTGGTGAAGGTGAATCAGCCCACCACCGGAATGGCGATGAACGCTCCGTTCGGAGGATACAAACAGTCGAGCACCCAGACTTTCAAGGAGCAGGCGGGCCCAACCCTCATGCAGTTCTACCAATCCGAGAAGACCGTATATCTCTCGCCCGACGCCTGACGGCACAGCACGGCGTACACCACATGCCTGGAGGAAGACCATGGAGTTCAAGCGAGTGGCCCGTTCCGGGCAGGTAACCGAAGGCATCGTTCGCCGGTTCTACGCCGACGACTACGAGTTCGCCATCTCCCGGCTCGACGGCAAGGCATACGCGACGTCCAACTACTGTTCCCACCTCGACTGCCTGTTGTCGTCCGGGAAGCTGGTTCAGGATGGAATCGGATGCTCCTGTCACGGAAGCGCGTTCGATCTCGAAACCGGTGAACCCATCTGTCCGCCGGCGACCGAGCCGATCAAGACGTACCCCTGTGAGGAACGTGACGGCGAGATCTTCGTCGGCATCGATCCCGCCGAGCCCCCGGAGGGCCCCCGCCGGCGCCGGATGCGGTCGGCATGACGTCGCGAAGCATCCGCCCGGCGACGCTGGCGACCGGCGGTATGGTCGCCTCGAGTCATCCGCTCGCAAGCCAGGCGGGGGCACGAGTGCTCGCCGACGGCGGCAACGCGGTCGATGCGGCTCTCGCGATGGCCGCAGTCACGTGGCTGACCTTGCCCGGGCAGTGCGGGATCGGCGGCGACGCATTCGCCGTGGTGCGTGAGCCGGACGGTTCCGTATGGACTGTCAACGGCAGCGGGTACGGACCGGACGGAGGGACACCGGACTTCTACCGCGACCGGGACCTCTCGGCAATTCCGCTGGACGGCGCGCTCGCCGTCGCTGTGCCCGGTGCACCCGCGGCCCTTGCCACGCTCCACGAGCGCGGGGCGACCATCCCGTTGGCCGATCTGTGGGAACCGGCCGCACGGATCGCCGAACGGGGACTCCCCTGTTCCGCGAAGACCCGCGCCGACGTACAGGCCGCACTGCAGGCTATCCGCGCCGACGCCGGGCTCGCGTCGGTATACACCGCGGCAGGTGCCGCCCCACGCGTCGGTGATCGTCTGCCTCAGCGGGACCTGGCGCAGACGATCCGCACACTTGCCCGGAACCCCGGGTCTTTCTACAGCGGAGACCTGGCCGAACGGTGTGTCGCTGCTGTCACGGATTCCGGGGCGCCGTTCACAGGCGACGAATGGCAAGCATGTGCCGTGGCGCCCGCCGAAGCGTCACTGACCGGGACGTATGCGGACGCGATTGTGCACCAGACTCCACTGCCCACACCTGGATGGATGGTGCTGCAGCAAGCCGCGCTGTGTGACGGCGGGTTGGACCCGGAGCGCTGGCTGGGCACCTCGGCGATCGACCGGATGGCACGAGCGGCGGCGATCTCCTTCGAAGACCGCTTGCGCTGGTGTAGTTCCGAGAACGACGGCGCCGAGAGAGCGCTGGCTCCCGCGAACATCAGTGCGGGCCGGGCACGGCTCGCAGAGCGCGAACCCACGGGTGCATTCTCCGTATCGGACGGCGATACGACATCGCTCGTCGCCGTGGACGGCGAAGGACGAGCCGTGTCCTTCATCCATTCGCTCGCGTTCACGTTCGGGGCGAAGCTCACCGTGCCGGGAACCGGCATCGTCCTCAACAACCGGCTCGGACGCGGTGCGTATCTGATCGACGGTCATCCGAACGAGGTGTCCCCGAGACGAAAACCTCTGCACACGCTCAATGCATGGATCGTCACCGGCACCGACGGGCGGCTGATGCACGCCGGCAATACGCCGGGCGGCGACGGCCAGGTGCAATGGAACATGCAGTTGCTCTCCCATCTGCTCGATTACGGACTCGATCCGCAGCAGGCAGTGGAGGCCCCGCGATTCACGGTGTTCCCCGGCTCCGACGCAGACACCCTCGGGAAGGCTCCGGAATTGCGCATCGAAGCGCGCGTCCCCGACGACGTTCGGCGGTCGCTGGAGAACAAGGGCCACCGACTGAGAGTTCTCGACGCGTACGGCGCCGAAGGCAGCGCACAGATCATCTCGTTCGACGAGCGGGGAGTTCTGCTCGGCGGCAGCGATCCACGGCAGGAAGGAGTTGCTCTCGGTGTCGAACGATACTGAAACGGAAGCGAGTTCGGCTCCGGCGCCGCAGGGCCGCTACGTCGCGGCGGTCCTTGCCGGCGGGACCGTCAGGACTGCGGGAATGACGCCGCGCCGCAATGGAGCACTGACCGTCACGGGGAAGGTCGGCACGGATCTGACGGTAGCGGAGGCACGGGCTGCGGCAGCCGTGGCCGTGCGCAACGCACTTTCCGCCGTACGGTCGGTGCTGCCCTCCGGCAGCAGCTTTCGTCCGGTGGAGATGGTGGTCTACGTCGCCGCAGACGATGGGTTCACTGCGTTGTCTGCGGTAGCCGACGGTGCGTCGGATGTCATCGCCGAGGAGCTGGGCCCGGAGAATCTCCCGGCACGCAGTGCCATCGGGGTATATACCCTCCCCGGAGGCGCGCCGGTCGAAATCTCCCTCACCGCCACCGTTCGCTGACCCGCATGCAACACGAGCGTCACATTCCCTACAAGGTGCACATCAAAGCTGCCTCCCCATAGCCGTTTTCGCTGTTGACGAGGGGTTTGCCGGGGATCAGTATCGTGCGACACCGGGGCGACGCGTGATCGACGGGAACGTCGTTGTACGGCCCGGCCTCCATTTCCTCACTCGCTGTGCGAGTTCGATAGAAGGAGCCGTACGTGACCGCTGCGCACCTCGTGTTTCTGCTGGGCCTCGCGTCCTTGATCGTGGCGATGGCGCTACGCAAGAACGTCATGATCCCAGCGATAGTCGCGACGTTGGCGACGGCCTTCGCATTCAGTGGGAGCGTCCCGAACGCGATCATGTCGGTCTTCCGGGCAACCATCACAGCCGGTACCGCACTGTTCGAGATCTTCATCGTCATCGCTGCCGTGACATCGCTCCTCGCAGCGATGCGCGCGATCGGCTCCGACGACCTGATGGTGCGTCCTGTCAGCCGGTGGATGGTGAACGGCCGCGTCGCGTACATCGTGCTGTTCGGTTTCACGTATCTCCTTTCGCTGTTCTTCTGGCCCACCCCGGCACTGGCCCTGATCGGTGCGGTTCTTCTCCCCGCCGCGCTCAAGGTCGGCCTGCCACCGCTCGGCGCCGCCGTTGCCCTCGCGATCTCCGGACAGGGAATGTCCATCGCGTCCGATTACGTGATCGGCCTGGCACCCTCTATTTCCGCAAGTGGCGCAGGCGTCCCCGCCGACGACATCGCCGACCGTGCCCTGGTGATCTCACTTGTCGTCGGACTCACCGCCGCAGTGCTCGCGTACATGCTGACCGTGCGCCCCCAGATGCGAGCGCGCGCGATGTCCGACGCCGAACCGGACGGCGAAAGCGACGACGCCGAAGGCGGCTCCGGAAATGCGCCCGCCGAAGCACCGTCCGGTGGCGGACCGGAACGAAGCCTCACCGACACGTCCGGTCCGGCCGGGTCGGCCACCTCCGCAGACGTCCTCGAGGTGGAACTTCCGGGCATGGAGGACGACGGCACACGACTCACCGATCGCCCGCAACTCACCCGCGCGTGGGCTATCGGCGTACCGGCGGCGTTTGCAGCGGTACTTGTCTACATGCTCGTCGGGCGTTTCACCGATCTCGTGCCCTGGGAAGACGGCGCGGGTGCATCACTCGTCGGCGGCGCAGCGCTCGTGCTAATGGCGCTCGTGACGATCACCTCCCGCCGGTCCGAGGCTCTCGAATTCTGCGCCACACATTTCATCGACGGCCTGTCCTACGCGTTCAAGGCCATGGGGATAATCCTCCCGATCGCGGGTTTCGTGTACATCGGTATTCCCGATTACTCGGGTGCCGTGCTCGGCCTGGGTGAAGACGTCACGCCGCCTGCGTTCCTCTTCGACACCGTGGAAATGGTGCAGCCGTACATCCCTGACAACGGTGCATTCGTAGCCTTCAGCATGCTCTTCATCGGCATGGCGATCGGACTCGACGGTTCGGGATGGGCGGGCCTTCCGCTCACAGGTGGACTCGCTGCTGCGCTTGCCCCGCAATCGGGCATGGACACTGCGACTTTGGCTGCGATCGCGCAGAACGGCGCCACCTGGACCGGCGGCGGGACCTTGGTGATCTGGTCGTCGTTGGTCGTGGTCGCCGGATTCTGCCGGATACCGGTGACAGAACTGGTGCGCCACCTCGTCGTGCCCGTCATGGCCAGCCTTCTGCTCGCCACCGGGGTCGCGGTCGTCATCTGGTAACCGAACACTTCGCACCCATAGATTTCGAGACGAAAGGCATACTCATGGACTCCGTCCCGTTTCGCTACGATCCGGCGCGGTGCGCACTGGTCGTCATCGACATGCAGAACGATTTCTGCTCCCCCGAGGGCTCCTTGGCGCACGCGGGTTTCGACGTCACCGCTGCGGTCGCGATGACGCCGAGGCTGAACCAACTCATCGCCACGGCACGGACGGCCGGGGTACGGGTGATCTTCGTACGTACCGAACACGACGAGACCACCGACACCCGCCAGTGGCTCGGAAGGGTGGGGGACGGCCCCGACACGGCCCGCACCGGTATCACCTGCCGTACAGGAACCGCCGGGGCGGACTACTACGGCGTGACGCCGCGCTCAGGGGACGTGGTGGTCACGAAGAACCGCTTCAGCGCATTCGTGGGCACGAATCTCGACCTCACCTTGCGTTCCCTCGGGATCGATTCGCTGCTGTTCACGGGCGTTGCTACAGAAATCTGCGTCGAGTCGAGCCTGCGTAGCGCGCTGTTCCACGAGTACTGGGTCTCGCTCGTCGACGACTGCGCCGCCACATACAGCCGAGCCGCACACGATGCGTCCGTCTCCGTCGTCGCACAGAACTTCGGCACCGTAGTCACCGCCGAAAAGCTCGAATCGTTCTGGAGCACGGTGTCGCCGGGGTGACGTGGCGGCTCACCTCCGGACCGATTCCGCGGTGTTCCCAGTTCCGTGGAACCGCCCCGCGGGCGGTTCGACGGACCGGAAACGGGTAACCGCGAGATCGAGTTCGCATGTCAGGAGGCGCCGTGTCCGCAACAGAAACCACCCGTCGCAATCCCCGGATGCCGTCCGCGGTGTCCGGCCGGCTGTCGATTTTCGACCGCTTCGCCACCCGGGTCGGGGATCTCACGGCGCACGCATGGTTCTTTGCGTTCTGCGTCGTCCTCGTGCTCGTGTGGGCGCCGTCGTTCCTCGTGCTGGGGAATATCGACACCTGGCAACTGATCATCAACACCGCCACCACGATCATCACGTTTCTCCTGGTGGCCCTGCTGCAGAACACCCAGAAGCGGTCCGACGACGCCGTTCAGCACAAGCTCAACGCCATCGCGGACGCGCTCGCCGATCTGATGGAACAACTCGCCGATCAGCGGCCGGAGCTGACCAAGGATCGCAAGGAATTGCAGCGGGCCGTGGGACTCGAGACCAAGGAAGGTGTCTGACCCGCCGCTATTTCTCGTCGAGTCGCTTCGCTCCCAGGATGTCCTCGAGCAGTTCGATCGCGACATCTTCGGGGTCGCGCCGCGCCGAGGGATCGCCCGGGGTGGCAGCCTCGGCGAACATCTGCTCGACGTCCTCGGGTGTCACCACAGACGGGTCCGGGGGCGGGAGCGGCACGTAGCCCGGCTCGAGTCCGGGGTCGTCGGGCAGGTCGGGCGCTTCGGGCGGCGGGATGTCGTCGTCGGGCGGCGCCGCGGAGGCATTCTGCGGAGACCCCTGCGGTCCGGACGGCGCCGGGGAGGGGGCAGGTGTCTGCTTCGCCTGGCTCGGACGGGAAAAGCGAGGCTGCCCGGACTGCTTCGACTGTGCTTGTGCGGGAGCGGTTGTGACCGGGGCGGCCGGTGCAGACCCGTGCAGGCATGTGACTTCGAACGTGCCGCCGAAGACGTCGCCGAGGGCGGCGGCGATCACGAACGCGTTGCGAGGCTCGGCCAGTCGCTTGACCAGCGGCGCAGAGTCGTGGACGAGGACGACGCGGTTACCGTCGACTTCGCGCACCGTCGCACCGGACAACATGACCTCGACGGTGCGGCTGCGGTCTCGCACCTTCGCCCGGACCTCGGACCACACCGCGCGGATCGCGGCGGCGTCGGGTCCTGCCGCTACCGGCGCGGGGACCTCGGACACCTCCGGCGACAGCGGCTGTGCCGCAGCCGGATCCGGCTCGGGAGTACGCCGGGGTTCCGGAACGGCGTCGGGTTCCGGCGTGCCGGACGGGCTGTCTCCGGCCCGGACCGCATCTTGCGCGGGAACCGGCGGGGCCGGCTGTCGGTCCCGCACGGGGGGCGACACCGGGTCGGGCTCGGACGGAGCAGGCGGGGATGCCGGGACCGTGGTGTCGGGCTGCGAAGGCGGCGTCGCCTGGCGCTGGGACGGCCGCCGGAATCGGGTCGCGGCCTCGTCCGGCGCTCCCGCCGGTTGCGGCGGGACGACGGCATCTGCCGGCGTCTCTCGTTCCGGAGCGGTGCCGCGGGCCGGTGCGGCGGCGGGCCGCGCCGCGACCATGCCTTGCTCGAGCCGTTCGAGTCGTTGCAGCACAGCCGAATCCGTATCGGAGGCGGCGGGAAGCAACATGCGGGCGCACATCACTTCGAGCAGCAGACGCGGCGCGGTGGCACCTCGCATCTCCCCCAGTCCGGCGTGGACGATCTCCGCGTAGCGGGTGAGCGTGGCCGGTCCGATCCGCGACGCCTCGTCGCGCATCCGCTCGAGGACGTCACCCGGAACGTCGATCAGGCCGCGCTCGGGAGCATCGGGGACGGTGCGCATGAGAATCAGGTCGCGGAACCGCTCGAGAAGGTCGACGGCAAATCGCCGCGGGTCGTGACCGGCGTCCATGATCTTCTCGACGGTGCCGAACAGCGCCGCGCCGTCTCCGGCCGCGAGGGCATCGACTGCCTCGTCGATGAGCGCGACGTCGGTGACGCCGAGAAGCGACAGGGCCCGCTCGTAGGTCACGCCCTCCGGTCCGGCACCGGCCAGCAGCTGATCCATCACCGACAGCGAGTCGCGTGGGGAACCGCCCCCGGCACGAATCACCAGCGGGTAGACCGCGTCGGCGACCGGGACGTTCTCCCGCGTGCAGATCTCTTCGAGCAAGCCGCGCATGGCGGTGGGAGCGAGCAACCGGAACGGATAGTGGTGGGTACGCGACCGGATGGTCGGCAGCACCTTTTCGGGCTCGGTGGTCGCGAAGACGAAGATCAGATGCTCGGGCGGCTCTTCGACGATCTTGAGCAGGGCGTTGAAGCCCTGCGTGCTGACCATGTGCGCCTCGTCGATGATGAAGATGCGGTAGCGCGACTCGGCCGGCGCATAGAACGCGCGGTCGCGGAGTTCGCGGGTGTCGTCCACGCCGCCGTGACTCGCGGCGTCGAGTTCGGTGACGTCGAGGTTGCCTCCCCCGCCCGGACTGAGCGCGATGCACGACCGGCAGGTACCGCACGGCGTGGATGTCGGTCCCTTTTCGCAGTTGAGCGAACGGGCAAGGATGCGGGCGGACGATGTCTTGCCGCATCCGCGCGGACCCGAGAACAGGTAGGCGTGGTTGATACGGCCGGTATCCAGGGCGGTGCCGAGGGGAACGGTGACGTGCTCCTGCCCCACCACCTCGGCAAAGGTCGCGGGTCGATATTTCCGGTACAGGGCCACGCGCCGAGAGTACCGGCGCGGGCCGACACATGAGCAGGTCGGTCTCCGCGTCGCCGGCACATCCCCTGGTCCCGGCCGCGCGGGAGAGGCGTTGCGTGGGTCAGTTCATATCCGACCCTTGACGTAACGATATATCGCGTTCTATCTTGATCGTATCCACAGGAAGGGAGTGCACCTCATGCGCATCCACGGATTCCCCCACGGCGCGCGTCGCGCCGGACACGATCACGACTTCTTCCCCGACGGCCCGTTCCGTCCGGACGGTCCGCAGCGGGGCACGCCGCAACACCCCGGAGGAGGGCCTCATCCCCGGCCGCATCGCGGCGGACACCCACCCCGCGGCGGACGCAGGGGCCGTGCTCAGCGCGGCGACGTGCGCGCCGCCGTCCTGATGCTGCTCACCGACGAGCCGATGCACGGCTACCAGCTCATGCAGGCCATCGCCGAACGCACCGGCGGGGCATGGCGGCCCAGCCCGGGTGCCATCTACCCGACCATCGCCCAACTCGAGGACGAAGGACTCGTCGTCGTCGACAAGAACGGCGGACGCAAGCTCGTCTCGCTCACCGACGAGGGCCGCGCTCTCGTCGAAGACCCGGAGAACGTCCCCACAGACCCGTTCGAAGGCCACACCCGCGAAGCTGAGACACCGGACCTGCGTGCAGCCCTGCACGGGTTGCAGCACGCGGCACGGTCTGTCGCCGTGACCGGGACCGACGCGGACGTCACCGCGGCCCACAAGGTGCTCACCGATGCCAAGAAGGCGCTCTACCGCATTCTGGCGGAAGACGACGGTACGACCGCGTCGCCCGAGAGCGACTGAGTTCGACGGTGACCGAGTTCGACGCGGCCTGCGCTCAGCTCCCCGCGAACATCCGGATGCGCTGCTCCCGGCTGCGCTCGAGATGCGCGCGCATGTGTTCGCGGGCCGCGGTCTCGTCGCGCGCCCGGAGTGCGTCGAGGATCTGGGCGTGCTCGTCGTTGAGCAGGTCGGGCTCGCCGTAGTTCGACGGCGGGCCGGAATCGTAGATCCGGAGTTGGGTGGTCAACCTCACCAGCAGCGCCGTGATCGTGGAGTTGTGCGCCGCCTGCCACAGCGCCTCGTGGAACCGGAAGTTTCCCGTTCGCACCGCGACCTCGCCCGTCGCATGGCAACACGAGTCGTGAAGTCGCTCCAGACGGGCCAGATCCAGGTCGGTGTGCCGGATGGCAGCGGCACCCGCAGCCTCCGACTCGAGCGCCACTCGCGCGGCGTAGATCTCGATCACGTCCTCGGGCGTGCCCGAACGCACCCGGAAACCGCGATTCGCGCGTTCCAGCAGACCGTCGTGGGCGAGCCAGTTCAGCGCTTCCCGGATCGGCGTGCGCGACGCGCCGTACGTCTCGCTGAGCTGAGTCTCGTGCAGAGCCGCACCCCGCGGGAACTTGCCGGCGAGGATGTCCGAGCGCAGACGCAGGTACTGCTTGGACGTCTGGTCGTCGCGCCCGGTCGGCGGCACTACGAGGAGCGAACTCCCCAACTCTGCCGCAGTGTCCTGCTCGGTCATGTGTGCCCCCGTGTGCTGATCCCGGTGTGTCCGCCGATTATGCCATTGATGACACACGAATACTTGCGTATACGCTCGTGGTCGTTTAGCGTCGCAAACGAGTTCCACGAAAGGACGAACGCGTGCCCGACCAGGCTTCACCCTCCGAGCAGGTGCTGATCAGCGCCGAAACACTGGCACGTGACGTCGGCACCTACACGATCCTGGACGCCACGGTGTCCTTCCCCAAGCCGCGATTCGACGGCGACTACCGCCCCGAATCCGGATACGCAGCCTGGCGCGGCGCCCATCTGCCGGGTTCGGTGCACGCCGATCTGCTCGGAGATCTCAGCGCCGGCCATCCCACCCTGCACTTCTCCCGCCCGACTCCGGACGAACTCGCCCGAGCCCTGGCCGAACTCGGAGTCGCTCCCGGCGCCGACATCGTCGTCTACGACGACGGCGGCATGACGTGGGCTTCCCGCCTGTGGTGGATGCTGCGCAACGTCGGCATCCCTGCCCGCGTGCTCGACGGCGGTCTTGCACGCTGGACCGCGCTCGGCCTTCCCGTCGAGACCGGCGACGCCGCAGATCGGCACACCACCGGAATCCGTACCGACCTGACCGACCGCGGACTGTGGCGCGATCGGGAGGACGTCATCGGCGTCGTCCGAGGAGACAACCCCGGCACTTTGGTCTGCGCCCTCGACCACGAGCAGTTCACAGGCACCGCGACCACCCGCTACGCGCGTCGCGGGCACATCCCGGGAAGCCTCAACCTCTCGGCCAAGAGCCTGCTCGACGACGGCACCCTGCGGTCCGCGTCGCACGTGGCCGAACTGGCCGATGCGGCACTCGCCGGCGCTGCACGTCCGGTGATCCTCTACTGCGGTGGTGGCGTGTCCGCGTGCCTGGTCGCGCTCGCGCTGGTCCGGGCGGGACGCGACGACATCACGGTCTACGACGGGTCGCTCGAGGAGTGGGCCGCAGATCCCGCCCTGCCCATGGTCACCGGCACGACCGCGACCGAATCGACCGTCACGGAAGGGAAGGGCGACGCATGACGCGATGTCCCCGGTCCTGACCCTGCCCCGAATGCCCTTCTCCGACAGGATTTCTGTGACTACCACGACGAATGCTCCCACCGTCGACGATCTCGTCTCTGCCCTCGACGCGCTCCGCGCGCGAGTGCCGCTGGTGCAGTCGCTCACCAATATCGTCTCCGCAAACTTCCTCACCAACGTGCTGCTCGCGGCCGGCGCCAGCAACGCGCACATCGACAACGCACACGAAGCCGGAGAGTTCGCGCGCATCGCCGGCGGTGTGCTCGTCAACCTCGGGACGCCCGACGACGGGACCGCCGTCGCCTTCACCCGCGCCGCCGAAGCCGCACACGATGCCGGCACCCCATGGGTGCTGGATCCGGTCGGGGTCGGCGGCCTGTCCTGGCGCACCGGTCTCGCCGCGGATCTGCTGAAGTTCCGGCCGACCGCGGTCCGCGGCAACGCATCCGAGATCATCGCGCTCGCCGGACTCGGCGGCGACACCCGCGGTGTCGACAGTGCCGACGAGGCCGCAGCCGCCCTGCCTGCCGCGCTGGCTCTGCTCGAGCACGCGGACGCCGTGTCCGCGTCGGGGCCGATCGACTACCTGGTCGGCCGCGACCGCAACGGTGAGATCACCGGACTGCGCATCGGCGGTGGCAGCGCGATGCTCCCCCGCGTGACCTCCACCGGATGCTCGCTCGGCGGCCTGGTCGCGGCGTACCTCGCGGTTGCTCCGACGCCGCTGATCGGCCTCGCGGCCGCCCACACCCACGTCGCGGTCGCGTCGGAGATCGCCGAGGAGAACTCCACCGGTCCCGGTTCGTTCGCGGTGGCCTACCTCGACGCACTGTTCACCGTCGATGCGGCGGCGCTTCGCGCCCGCGCACGCATCGACACTCTCGATCTCCCGACGAAGGACGCACACTGATGGGCATCAAGACCTTCTGGTATCTCACCCAGGCGGACGGCGACTATCCCTGGAGCCCGGACGGGCTGTACCCGGTCGACGGGCAGCGACAGATCGAGCTGGCCAAGACCATCGACGACGGCGGCTTCGACGGCGCGCTCGTGGCGACCTGGCCGAACGACCCGTTCATCTCCGCCACGTGGGCCGCGGCGCACACCAGCCGGATGAAGTTCCTCGTCGCGGTCTACGCCAACATGACACCCGCGCGGCTCCTCGCCGAAAAGGCGCTGACCTTCGACGCGTTCAGCGGTGGCCGGTTGATGATCAATTCCGTCAACGGCCGGGAGAACATCCTCACCAAGTACGACATGAACGTCGAGCACGATCGGCGTTACGAACTCGGTGAGCAGTACTGGGCCGACTTCCGCCGCATCTACGCCGAAGGCACGGAGTCGAACTTTCCCAACACCCCGCTGCGGATCGATCCGCCCGAAACCGGGCACACGGTGCCCCTCTGGGGCACAGGCGATTCCCCCGCCGGCCTGCAGAACTCCGGCAAGGTGCTCGACGCCTACCTGGTGATGCTGCGCGAAAACGCTTTCGTCCGAGACAAGTTCACCGCAGCGCGCGAATCCGCTGCCGCCGAGGGGCGCGAGTTCAGCGACTTCGGTGGCCTGTCGGGCGTGATCGTGCGCCCGAATCGCGCCGAGGCGCTCGACCGGTTCCGCTCGCTGTTCGAGAAGACCGGGATCGAGCGGATCCGCGAGGTGCTCGACAATGCGGTGCGCCGCCGGACCGGTGGTCAGCAGACCTTGGAGACGTTCACCGCTCGCGACGCGCAGCGACAGGGCTGGGTCGACACGATCAACGCCGGCAAATTGCCCGAGCCCGAGGACCTGTACCTCGGCGACGGTCTGTACGCGGGCATCACCGCCTGGTCGCCGCTGGATATCTTCGCCACCGGATCGTCGGCGGTGTACTACGTCGGCGAACCGGACGAGATCACCGGGCATGTGCGCACGCTGCGCGACGAAACCGGATTGACCACCCTCATCCTCGCGGGATGGCCGCTGATCGACGAGGCGAAGCACGTCGCGGAGCATCTCATCCCGCGGTTCCGCGAACTCTGATCTCGCAACGAAGTAGCCCGGTGACCCAGCCGGGCTACTTCTTCGCGGCCTTCGCCTCGGCCTTGGCCGCCTTCTTGAACTCACGCACCTCGAGAAGCGACTGCTGATCTACGACATCGGCGATCGACCGGCGCGAATTCTCGTCACCGTAGGCGCCCGCCGCTGCTCGCCAGCCCGTCGGCTCCACACCGACCTGCTTGCCGAGCAGCGCGAGGAAGATGCGTGCCTTCTGGTCGCCGTATCCCGGCAACGCTTTCAGCCGCTTCAGCACTTCCTTGCCGTCCGGTTCACCGGAGGTCCAGAGCGCGGTGGCGTCGCCGTCGTAGTGCTCCACGAGGTATGTGCACAGCGACTGGATACGTTCCCCCATCGACTTCGGGAACCGGTGCACCGCGGGGGGCTGCGCACACACCGCGATGAACTCGTCGGGTTTCATCGCGGCGATCTCATGGACATCGAGCCGGCCGAGCCGATCCGCGATCTTCTTCGGGCCCGCGAACGCGGTTTCCATGGGGACCTGCTGATCGAGCAGCATCCCGATGAGCAGCGCCGCCGGATTCTGCGAGAGCAGAGCGTCGGCGTCGGGGTCTCCCACCAGATTCAGCGTTGCGTCCATGGGTCGATCATGCCCCGGTCGGCCCAGCCGACGCCACAGCCCGGCGTGACGGCCTTAGACCGGCTCCGAGCACCGTACCGAACCACGCCGCGCAGAAACGGACATTTCTCACAGGGTGTGGAATTCGCAGGCCCCTCCGAGAACCACAGGTCAGAGCGCTGCGCTCGCAGTTGTCCACGTTCGGTCCACCGGAATTCCACAGGGTTGTCCACAGCTTGGGAACAAGCGTGAACCGGGCCTTTCCGTTCGGACCCCGGCACCGGCGGAGACCGGCACGCGGTCTGCGGCGGACGCCGACCGTCGTCGAGCCGGTGGAGCTACGCCTCGAGCGCTTTCTCCGTGGCGGCGAGCAGGACGCATGTCGCGACGCCGTCCATGGCCTTTTCGAGTTCACCGAGTGACGGGAAACTCGGCGCGAGCCGGATGTTCCTGTCGTCGGGATCATTCTTGTACGGAAACGCGGAGCCCGCACCGGTGAGTGCGATGCCGGCGTCCTTCGCGAGCGAGATAACCCGCTTGGCGGTGCCGTCCACGACATCGAGGCTGATGAAGTAGCCACCCTTGGGGTCGGTCCACGACGCCACCTTCGACTCACCCAGCCGATCCTCGAGGATGCGGCGGACGAGCGCGAACTTCGGCGCGAGGATCTCGCGATGCTTGGCCATGTGGGCTCGCACGCCCGCCGCATCGCCGAAGAAGCGCAGGTGCCGGAGCTGGTTGACCTTGTCGGGGCCGATGGTCTTGATGCCGAGGTGCTTCTGGTACCACGCGAGATTCTCGGTGGAGCTACCGAAGAAGCTGACACCGGACCCGGCGAACGTGATCTTCGACGTCGACGCCAGCGCGAAGACCCGGTTGGGGTGTCCGGCCTGCGCGGCCAGTCCCAGAATGTCGATCGCCGGGGCCAGGTTCTCGGTCAGCGGATGCACCGCGTACGCGTTGTCCCAGAAGATCCGGAAGTCGGGTGCCGCGGTCGGCATCGACACGAGTTCGCGTGCGACGTCCTCGCTGTACACCGCGCCGGTCGGGTTCGAATAGGTGGGCACCGTCCACATGCCCTTGATCTGCGGATCGTTCGCGACGAGATCGGCGATCAGCCGCACGTCGGGTCCGTCGTCGCGCACCGGAACGGGGATCATCTCGATGCCGAGCGACTCGCTGATCGCGAAGTGCCTGTCGTACCCCGGTGCGGGGCACAGGAACTTGACCACCGGCTCCTGCGACCAGGGACGGGGGGAATCGACCGTACCGTGCAGCATCGACCAGACGATGAGGTCGTGCATGATCTCGAGGCTCGCATTGTTGCCCGCGAGCAGGTTCTCGGCGGGGATGTTCAGCAGTTCGCCGAAGATCGCGCGCAGCTCGGGCAGGCCGGTGAGACCGCCGTAGTTACGGGTGTCGGTGCCGTTCGCATCGCGGTAGTCGTCATGCCCGGGCAGCGACAGCAACTCCGCAGAGAGGTCGAGCTGTTCGGGCGACGGCTTGCCGCGCGTCAGGTCCAGCGTCAGCTTCTCGGTCTTCAAGCGCTCGTAATTCGAGGACTGGCGCTCGTGCTCTGCGACGAGTTCCTCATGGCTCATCAACCCGAACTGGGTCTGCCTAGGCATGCGGAAGGACCTTTCACCGTGCACGGTGACACGGGCATCGGCGGAGATTAAGAGGACCCCGCGCACCCGGCAGAGCCCGTTGACCCTTGCTGCCTTCCGGCCCTGGGGGAGTTCACAGGATGCGCGCCGCGCGGGATCCATCGGCAAGTGTAGAGGACGTACGGCACGCCGCGCACCACCCCCCTCCCAGGGGCGGAAATCCGTAGTTCGACCTGCCCGTTTGGTAACTATGGCCGGACATTCGCTATGCTTCCCCACGGAGGATTCGCCTAGTGGCCTATGGCGCTCGCCTGGAACGCGGGTTGGGTTAACGCCCTCAGGGGTTCAAATCCCCTATCCTCCGCCACAGGAACCCCCGTGGGACGCGAAAGCGGCCCGCGGGGGTTTTCTGCATCCGGTGGACTCCGGAGTAGCGGGAACCTCGGAGCTATACGGTTCGGCGGGTCCGGCGGATCCCGACGACGAGCCCCACCACGCAGGTCAGCACTGCCGCAAGGACGCCGCGTGCGACAGCCGGATCGGCAACCGCACCTCCGAGCAACGCCCGTTCGGCGTCGACGATGTAGGTCAGCGGGTTGAGCAGCGCGACCGTCCGCATCCATGCGGGGCCCGCATCGAGCGGCAGCATCATTCCCGACAGGATCAGGAGCGGGAACAACAGAGTCTGCTGCACGGTCCAGAACATCCACTCGCGGTTCTGGGCGGCGAGGGCAAGCGCACAGGACAGTGCGCCCACCCCGATTCCGAACACACCGAGCAGCGCCAGTCCCGCAAGTACATGGAACGGGTACAACTCGAAACCGAACGGCACACACACGATCACGATGAGCAGACCCTGAATCATGAGCGGCGCGAACTCTTTCAGCGCTCGTCCCACGAGAAGTGAAGACCTGCACAGCGGGGTCGCGAGTACGCGTTCGTAGGATCCCGTCATCAATTCGTACAACAGGTTCGAACCCGTCATCGAGGTGCCGAACAGCGCAATCATGACGATCACGCCGGGCACGAACCACTGCAACGTCTCGGCGGTGGACCCGACGCCGAGTGCACCCGTGAGGAGCGGGCCGAAGAGCGCGAGGAACACGAGGGGTTGCAGCAGCGAGAACGTAAGGCTGAACGGGTCGCGGAGCAGCAGCAGTATCTCGCGGATGAACACCGCTGCGGTGTCGGCGGTGAATTTTGCGGCCCCAGCCCGTGGTGCCGTTACGTCGGCGGGGCGGGAACGAACCGGTGGGACGTCGGTCTGCACGTTCACGACGCGATCTCCTCTCGCAGGCTGCGACCGGTCAGGTTGAGAAAGACGTCGTCGAGGCTCGCCTGCGTGAGCGAGGCGGACAGCACCGCCAGGCCGGCAAGACGCATCGCTTCGAGCGCGGCGGGAAGCCGCTCGGCGCCGTGGGTTGTGGCAATGACGACGGTGACGACATCGCCCGAGACCTCGGTGTCCACGGCTCCGATGTCCGGCGGGAGAGCCCGGCGGACGAGCCCGGCCGCCTCGGTGGCGTCGAGTACGGCCGGCGAGGCGACGCGTGCGGTGATGACGTCGTCGGCATACTCGCGTTCGAGATCGCCCGGCGACGCGTCGGCGACGATCCGGCCGTGGTCGATCACCACCACTCGTTCTGCCATCTTGTCCGCTTCGTCGAGGTAGTGCGTCGTGAGCACGATCGTCATACCGGTGCGCCGGCGGAGTTCCTGGATGTGCTCCCACAGATTGGCTCGACTGTGTGGGTCCAGACCCGTGGTGGGTTCGTCGAGAAACAGCAGTGGCGGTTCGTGCATGAGACCGAGTGCGACATCCAACCGGCGCTTCTGGCCGCCGGACAGTGATTGGATGCCGCGCTTCTCGAGCCCACCGAGTTCCAGCGCCTCGATGAGTTCCGCAGCGCGGCTGCGGTATCGGCGTGCGGGCAGGCCGTAGAACCGGCCCTGGTTGTACAGCTCGTCGCGCACTTTGTAGGAGTAGCCACCGCCGTTGCCCTGTCCGATGTAACCGATGTGGGCGCGTACCCGGTCGGGGTCGCGGACGACATCGAACCCGGCGACCGTCGCCGTGCCCGATGTCGGTGTCAGGAGGCTGGTCAGGATGCGCATGGTGGTGGACTTTCCGGCCCCGTTGGGGCCGAGGAAGGCAACGAGTTCACCTTCCGCAACGTCGACGTCGACGTCGTCCACTGCCTGGATCGTGTCCTTCTTGCGACGGAACGTCTTGGTAAGTCCGCGTGCTCGGATCATCCGATTCTCTATTCGTACGTCGTACCGGAATAGGCGGGAACAGATTATCATACGATGTACGGAAATAAACCCGGAGAAAGGATCGTCGTTGCCGCCCGACCGGCAGAACGAAGAAGACAGAGAATCGGACCGCACCGCCGAGGCGACCCGTCGTCTCGCGCTGTTGTGGGCACCGACCGAACCCAAGACCCGGGGAAGAAAAGCCGGCCTCACCCGCGACGACGTGGTCGGGGCCGCAATCGCTGTCGCGGACGAGGGCGGACTGGACGCACTGTCGATGCGGCGCGTCGCGGCCGCACTTCGCGTCGGCGCCATGTCGCTCTACACGTACGTCCCCGGGCGGACCGAACTGATCGATCTCATGGTCGACCGCGCCTACTCCGAACTCGACCTGCCGGCACCGGGCACCCCGTGGCGTCCCGCGCTCGCCACGTACGCGCGCGAGCACTGGAACCTGTACCTCCGGCACCCCTGGATCCTGCAGACCAACATGTGGCGGGCACCGCTCGCTCCACACGTTCTCGACGCACAGGAAGCCGGCCTCCGCATCCTCGTGGACGAGGGCACCACGGAGCGTCAGGTCGTCGAAATCATCGGTGTCGTGGACAATTTCGTCCAAGGGCTTGCACGCGGCGCGATCGCGGAGAACCGGGACAGGGAGAACACCGGACTCGACCGCGACGCGTACTGGATGTCGATGAACAGTTTCTGGGAAGACTGGTTCGACGTCGAGCGCTACCCGACCATGACCCGTGTCTGGGAAGCCGGGGCCTTCGACGAACCGGACGGGCCGTTCGAACCGAGCCTCGAACGACTCCTCGATTCGATCGAACTCACGATCGAGAAGGCCCGGAAGTCACGCACGCCGTGACTCCCGGGGCGGCAACCCGTTTCGCGGGGTTCACTCGCACGCGACCCCGTCTTTGTCACGGTCCATCTCGGCCCGGTAGCCGGGCTCACCGGCATAGAGCGGCGCTGCTCCTGCAGCGCGGGCGGCCGAGCAGTTCTTGTAGTACGCGCTCGCGGGTGCAGGTTCCGGCGCGGGAGCGGGAGCCGGCGCGAGGGGCTGGGGCTGGAGCTGGGGCTGGGGAGCGACCGTCGTCGGCACCGGCGTCGCGGTGTCGGTCCCGGCGGAACCGGCTGCGACTCCTGTTGCCGTGCCGCCACATTCGGTGAGGATTCTGACCATCGCATCGTGCTCGGCCTGAGTCACCCACAACCCGTACTCGGCCTTGACCTGGACCTGACGTGCGACATACGTACAGCGGTACGGGCGATGCGGCGGCAGCCAGGTCGCGGCGTCGCCGTCGCCCTTGCGCGAGTTGGTGGGACCGTCGACCGCCTGAAGATTCCGTGGATCGTTCGCGAAGTTCGCGCGCGTCTCGGGATCCAGTTGCTGCGCACCCTTCTGCCAGGCATCCGATAGCGCAACGACGTGGTCGATCTGCACTGCGGTGGACGTGTCCTGACCACGAGTGAACGCGATCGTGGTGCCGGTGTAGACATCGTGCAGCGTGCCGGACGCGACGACGCAGTCGCGGGTGCCGGGCTTGTAGGCGATGTCGACCAGGTCACGGCGCAGGATGTCGTTGCGGGTGTCGCAGCCGTTGTGCCCGAACTCGACCGACACATCGTCACTCCACGCCTGACCGAACAGGTCACGGTCGTAGCCCGTCTTCGGGGCGCGTCCCTTGATCGGTATCTCTGTCAACCGGGACAGGGCCGCCGACATCGACGAGGTGTCCTCGGACACGGCCGGCGGCGCGGTGCTCGGCGCGGTCGGCGCTGGAGGGGTGGTCGGGGCCGGCGCGACCCGTTCCGTCGTCGACCGGTCTGTGGCCGCGACGGCGGGGACGGCCGACGCGGTGTCCTCCTCCACCCCACCGCAGCCCACCAGAACGAACCCTGCGACCGTCGCCGCGACAAGCGCGCGAAAGCCGGACGACGTGCGGGGTGATGCCATGCAGAAACTCCTGAGAAAGGTGAGGCCGGGTGCCCCCTGCTCATCGCCGACCGGACGCTGTGCCGTTACAACGGGGTCCCGGCGACGGGTTCGGTCCTACTATTGCCCCGTGCCCGAAAACAACAGAGAACTGCAGGCACTCACGGTGGCCCTGTCGGCACTTGCGGGGTTCGTCGATGCTCTCGGGTTCATCACCCTCGGTGGTGTGTTCGTCTCCTTCATGAGCGGCAACTCCACACGGTTCGCCGTCGAAACGGCCGACGCCTCATGGCGCACGGCTGCTCTGATCGGGGGCATCGTTGTCCTCTTCGTGATCGGGGTGATTCTGGGTGGCGTCATCGCGGAACTCACCGACCGCGACCGCAGAACGCGGAAAACTGCGGTGCTCGTCACCGTCGCGGTGCTGCTCGCCATCGGTTCGCTGAGCGCGATACCCGGGTGGATACCGGTGGCAGTGACGGCGATGACGCTGGCGATGGGCGTCGAGAATTCCGTGTTCCGGCGCAAAGGCGAGGCAACCGTTGCCCTCACCTACATGACCGGTGCGCTCGTGAAGATCGGGCACGAGATAGCGTCCGCATTCTTCGGCGGCCCACGCTGGGGCTGGCTGCCCTACCTCGGCCGATGGGGAGGCTTGGTGGCGGGAGGGTTGCTCGGAGCCCTCGCGCATCATCTGTTCGGCCTGCACGCCCTCTGGATCGCGACCGCGGTCGCCGCCGCGCTCGCCGTGGCGGTGCGGTTCCTTCGCTCGCCGGAAGTGAAGAAGACGGCGTGACAGCGAGATCCGGATCGGCGCGGAGCGTTATCCCCGTACGTTCGTACGGTCGCCCGCTCCGCTACGGTGCATCCATGCGCGCCCGCCCCTACGCCACCACCAGCCCCACCAGGCTCGCTGCGGCACTGCTCGAAGTTGCCGCACGCAGTGGACTCGAAGCGGCCAGCGTGCGCGAAGTCGCCAACGAGGCCGGCGTATCGATCGGCGCGGTGCAGCATCACTTTCCGACGAAAGACGAGATGCTCGCCTATTCGTTCCGCGCCCTATCCGACCGGGTACTCACCCGCCTCGCGAACGTCGATCCCGACATCGACCCGGCGCGGACGCTGTTCGCCGCGCTCAGCCAGTTGCTGCCGCTCGACGAGCAACGCGGCAGCGAGGTCCACGTGATGGCTGCGTTCGCCGTCCGCGCAGTCACGTCCCCGTCGCTGAGCGGGATCCGCAGTTCGACGCTGTTCACCGTTCGCACCGGCATCGCAACCGTATTGATCAGGCTGGGCGCCCCAGACCCGGAGACGCGCGCAACGCTCCTCCTCGCCGCGGTGCACGGTCTCGCGCTCGATGCCGCATCGAGCCCGGATCTCTACCCGCGCGAATACCTGACGCACGCCCTGCACACGCAGATCCAGCTCGCCCTGCACGGCGCGGACGCGCACTGAGCCCGGCTCGGCGGAGTACACCGATGTCACATCCCACAGAACGACCGGAGCCCGCCACCGCAGGGGCGGGCCGGTTCGCGCCCAGCCCGTCGGGCGACCTGCATCTCGGCAATCTCCGGACCGCCGTGCTGGCATGGTTGTTCGCACGCTCGACGGATCGGCGGTTCCTGCTGCGCGTGGAGGATCTCGACCGGGTCCGCCCCGGCGCCGAACAACGGCAACTCGCGGATCTCGCGGCACTGGGTCTCGACTGGGACGGTCAGGTTGTGCACCAGTCCCGTCGAATCCGTCTGTACGAGGACGCAATCGACCGCCTCACCCGTGCCGGTCTCACCTACGAGTGTTACTGCACGCGACGGGAGATCCAGCAGGCCACATCGGCTCCGCACGCCCCGGCCGGCGCATACCCCGGCACCTGCCGTGACCTCACCGAGGACCAGCGGAACGCAAAACGTACCGCCGATCGCCCACCGGCGATCCGACTCCGTTCCACCGAGCAGTGGTTCACCGTCCACGACGTCCTGCACGGCGACTTCACCGGGATCGTCGACGACTTCGTACTGCGCCGCAACGACGGGACTCCCGCCTACAACCTCGCCGTCGTCGTCGACGACGCCGCCCAAGGCGTGGACCAGGTGGTACGCGGAGACGATCTGCTCACCTCGGCTCCGCGGCAGGCGTATCTGGCCACCCTGCTCGGCCTCCCGGTGGCGCAGTACGCGCACGTGCCGCTCGCACTGAACGAGGAAGGCAAGCGGCTCGCGAAGCGGGACGGTGCGGTGACGCTCTCCGACCAGGAAGCAGCGGGCCGGTCCGCGGCAGACGTGCTGGGCACGATCGCCGTGTCGCTGCGTCTGGCGGACCCAGGTGAACCCGTGACACTGCCGTTGCTGCTGGACCGCTGGGACCCCGCGCGAATGCCCCGCGAGCCGTGGGTTTTCCATCCCGATCGTGGCGTGTGAGGCGGGGTGAACGGAGGACCGAAGTGGTGCTTTTCGGCTGAAGGACACGTACTCTGCGGTGGAGCAGGCGTTCATCCACTCCTGCGGAGAGGGCACCGATGACTACCGGCGGTTACGACCCGAGCAAAGACCCACAGAATCCGGGTGGCGATCCCTATCCGCCGCAGGGTGGGAACTACCCGCCCCCGGGCGGATATCCCCCACCTCCGTCGGGAGGCGACTATCCCCCGCCCGGCAACTATCCCCCGCCCGGCAACTACCCACCCCCACCCGGCGGAAACTATCCACCCCCGGGCGGATACCCGCCCCCTCCCGGCGGTAACTACCCGCCCCCACCCGGTGGGAACTACCCGCCCCCTCCCGGCGGTTTCGGCTCCGGGGGCTTCGGAGCGCCCGGACCGACCCGGCTGAGCGTGGGCGACGCGATCTCCTTCGGCTGGCGCAAATTCAGCGCGAATCCAGGTGTCTGGATCGTGCTGGTCGTCATCGCCTTCGTCATCCAGGCCCTGATCAACGGAATCTTCAACGGGTTCGATTACACGCAGGATTCCGACAACATCTCGTTCACCACCGCCTTCTCCGCCACGAACCTGATCGGCACGTTGGTCACCGCAGTGGTCGGCTATCTCATCGAGGCCGCATTCGTGCGCGGAGCGCTCAGCGAGGTCGACGGCCGGAAGCCCGCGTTCGGGACGTTCCTGCAGGTCGGCCCGATCGGCGCGGTCATTCTGACCGGCTTGCTCGTCGGGATCGGCACCTCGGTGGGTCTCGTGCTGTGCATCCTGCCCGGACTGGTCTTCGCGTTCCTGACGTGGTGGGCGATGCCCTTCGTCGTCGACCGGAACCAAGACGCGATCACGGCCATCAAATCCAGTTTCACTGCGATCAAATCCAATGCGGGCACGCTGATCCTGCTGGCGCTGGCGCTGATCGGTATCAACATCCTCGGTGCGTTGCTCTGTGGTCTCGGACTTCTCGTCAGCATTCCGGTCTCGATCATCGCGTCGACGTATGCCTACCGGATCACCACGGGAGGTCCGGTCGTCGCCTGAACCGCTCGTCTTCTGCCCGTCCGTTACACATCGCTACATCGCTGTCGATGCGCCACGGTTACGTTGTACCGTGGCGCGTTGCCATGCCGATCGACAAGGAGTCATATGACCACCGGTGGATACCCACCCCCTTCGCAGGACCCGCGCAAGCACAGCGGCTACCCGGGTGCTCCCTCGCACGGTGACCAGCCGTACGGCAGCCAGCCCGCCGATTACACCCAGCAGTTCCAGAACCCCATCCAGTCCGGGTACAACCCGAACGACCCGTCGCAGGGCGGGCAGTACGGGGCTCCCCAGTACGGCGCGCCTCAGTACGGGCAGCAGCCCGGCGCTCAGCAGCACGGCGCCGGTGCCACTCAGTACGGAGCACCGCAGCAGGGTGGCGCTCAGTACGGGGCTCCCCAGTACGGAGCACCCCAGTACGGAGGACCCCAGCAGGGTGTCCCCCAGTACGGGGCTCCCCAGAACGAGCCGTACGGCGCCACGCAGTACGGCGCACCCGGTTTCCCGCCCGCGCCCGGAGCCGGATTCGGCCCCACGCGGCCGGGGGAACTGCTGCCCCGTCTCGGCGCCCGCATCATCGACGCGCTGATCGTCGGCATCCCTATGGCGATTCTCACGAGCATCGTCGTGTTCGGGAGCGACAGCGGGTTCATGGCGTTCGTGATGTCGGTGCTCTCGGGCGTCGCAGCGTTCGCGTACTGGACCTACTTCGAGTCGACCAAGGGCGCCACGATCGGCAAGAAACTGCTCGGTCTGTCGGTCGTCGGACCCGGCGGCGGACTCCCGACCCGTGAGGAGGCCGCGAAGCGCAACGCCTTTGTCGCACTGCAGATCCTCAGCGGTATCCCGTTCCTCGGCTGGCTCGTCAGCCTGGCGTCCTTCGTCGCCTGGATCGGCATCGCCGTGACCATCGAGCAGGACAGTGGCAAGCAGGGCTTCCACGACAAGTTCGCCGGTGGCACGCGGGTCGTCAAGTCCTGACGCCGCACTCTGCGAAGCGGGCCCCGTCCTCCAGGACGGGGCCCGCTGCCGTTGAACAACTTCGCGATCATCGTCGCGTGATGCTTGGATGGCCGGGTGACACAGCACGAAACGAGTTCCCCGTCATCCACCACGCATCACGCGGCATTCGCCAGCGTGGGGCGCAGTTCCTACCCGGGGATCGTCGTCCTGTTCACCGCGGTGCTGATGATCTCCAACATCTGCGCGACGAAGGGCATCGCGTTCTTCGGTGACGCCGAGGTCTCGCTCGGTCCACTGCAGGTCCTGCCGATCATCACCGACGGCGGGTTCTTCCTGTTCCCGCTCGCCTACATCCTCGGCGACGTGCTCAGTGAGGTGTACGGGTTCGCGGCGACCCGCCGGGCCGTGCTGTACGGGTTCGGAGCCGTGGCGCTGTCCGCACTCTGCTTCTGGGTCGCCCAGTCGCTTCCCGCGGCGGAGTTCTACGCCAACCAGGAGTCGTTCGAGGCCGTTCTCGGGGTGGTGCCGAGGATGCTGCTCGCGGGCCTGGCGGGCTACGTCGTCGGCCAGTTGCTCAACTCGTACATCCTGGTGCGGATCAAGGAGCGCACGCAGGAGAAGCATCTGTGGGCGCGCCTGATCGGGTCGACGGTGGTCGGCGAGTTCGCCGACACCCTCGTGTTCTGCTCCATCGCGGCCGGCGCGATCGGCATCACCACGTGGAGCGACTTCGTCAACTTCGTGATCATCGGTTTCCTCTGGAAGACCGTGATCGAGATCGTGCTCCTGCCGGTCACCTACCGCGTGATCGCGTACGTGAAGAGGCGCGAGCCGACCTACGCGCCGGCGTCGGACTCCGCCTGACGCTTCTTCGCGTAGAACCGGCCGAGGGTTTCGGCCTTGTGCTCCTCGAAGTAGCCGCCTTCGATGCTCGACCGGATCTCGTCGACGAGGCGCACCGTGAACCGTTCGTTGTGGATGGTGCACAACGTGGACGCGAGCATCTCCTTCGCCTTGAACAGGTGATGGATGTACGCCCGGGTGTAGTGGGTGCACGTGTAGCAATCGCAGTTCTCGTCGATCGGGGTGAAGTCGCGGCGGAACCGGCTGGTGTTGATGTTGAACCGGCCGTCCGGGTGGTAGATCGCCGCGTTGCGCGCCACCCGCGACGGATTGACGCAGTCGAAGGTGTCGGCACCGTGCTCGATCGCGACGAAGACGTCGTCGGGCTCGCTGATACCGAGCATGTGCCGCGGCTTGGCGTCGGGGAGTTCCTCACAGCACCAGCGCACGATCGTGCCGAGGTTGTGCTTCTCGAGCGCTCCGCCGATTCCGTATCCGTCGAAGCCCCGGCCCGACTCCCCCACGATCGATTCGAGGCCACGGCACGCCTGCCGGCGAAGGTCCTCGTACTGCGCTCCCTGCACGACACCGAAAAGGGCCTGGTAGGGACGGTGCGAGCGCTCAGCGGTGAGCTTCTCGTGCTCGGCGACGCAGCGCACCGCCCACGCCTGGGTACGTTCGATCGAGCGTTCCTGATAGCCGCGCGTGTTCATCAATGTCGTCAACTCGTCGAACGCGAACATGATGTCGGCGCCGAGTTGGTGCTGGATCTGCATCGACACCTCGGGAGTGAACCGGTGCCGCGATCCGTCCAGGTGGGATTTGAAGGTGACGCCGTCGTCGTCGACCCGGGCCAGCCGTTCCTTGCCATGCGCGATGACATCGTCGTTCTGGACGCCGACCGCCTCCATGGCGATGACCTTCTTGAATCCCACGCCGAGCGACATGACCTGGAAGCCGCCGCTGTCGGTGAACGTCGGGCCGTCCCAGTTCATGAACTTGCCGAGCCCACCGGCCTCGTCGACGATGTCCGATCCCGGCTGCAGGTAGAGGTGGTAGGCGTTCGCCAGCAGCGCCTGCGCACCCAGGTCCTTCATCGCCTCGGGCAGAACCGCCTTGACCGTCGCCTTGGTCCCCACACCGATGAACGCGGGCGTACGGATGTCGCCGTGCGGGGTGTGGATGGTGCCGGTGCGGCCCAGTCCGTTGTCGAGTCGGGCCCCGACGGTGAAGAACGGGTCGGGCGGAACCGGTAGCGCGGAATCGGTACTGCGAAGGACACTCACCCGACGATTGTGGCAGGTCACCGCTACCTCCCCGACGACCGCCCGGCACTCGGCCCGCCGAGGCGGCGTTCAGTCCCGACGCCGGGCACGCGCGATCGCCTTCCCGATTTCGTCCACCCACAACACCACCGAACCGACCGCGATCGCCAGCATCCACTGGGGTGCGGTCAGGGCGGTGGTATCGAACAGACCCTGCAGGAAGCTCGTCTGCACCACGCAGACCTGCAGCACGATCACGACGACGATCGCGATCCAGATGGTGTGGTTGGTCAGCGTCTGCAGCGAGAACACCGATCCGACGTTCGAGCGCACGTTGAAGAGGTTGAAGACCTGGAAGAACACGAATGTGGTGAAGGCGAGCGTCGTGGCGAACAGCGGATCGCCCGCGCTGTCGGGGAACAAGTCCGGTCCGAAGCGCAGCACTGCGAGGGTGCCGACGGCCATCACGATGCCCAGGCCCAGGATCCGCTGAATCCGCGACCGGGTGAGCAACGCTTCCTTGGCCGGCCGCGGGGGCCGCTTCATCGCGTCCGGTTCCGTCCGGTCCACACCGAGGGCGAGGGCGGGCGGGCCGTCCATGATGATGTTGACCCACAGGATCTGCAGCGCGGTGAACGGGGCGCCGCCCGCGAGCCCGAGTGCACCGGCCGCGAGGAAGATCAAGACGAATCCCCACGCGGTGGTCAACTGGAACTTCACGAATTTGACGATGTTGTCGTAGATGCCGCGTCCTTCGGCGACGGCAGCGACGATCGTGGCGAAGTTGTCGTCGGTGAGGATCATGTTCGCGGCGCCCTTGGACACGTCGGTGCCGGTGATGCCCATCGCGACGCCGATGTCGGCCTGTTCGAGCGCGGGCGCGTCGTTCACGCCGTCACCCGTCATCGCGACGATCTGCCCGTCTGCCTGCAGGGCCTTGACGTACCGGATCTTGTGTTCGGGTGCCACCCGCGCGAGCACACCGAACCCTTCGGCCCGGGCACGCAACTCCTCGTCGTCGAGGGCATCGAGGTCTGCGCCCGACGCGGCGTTCCCGCCGATTCCGAGTTGTGCCGCGATTGCGGATGCCGTGACCAAGTGGTCGCCGGTGATCATGTGCACCGCGATACCCGCCTCGTGTGCCACCTCGATCGCCGCTTTCGCCTCCGTCCGCGGCGGATCCACGATGCCCACCACCGCATAGATCGTGAGGTCGGATACGAGTGCCTGGAGCGCATCCGAATCCCCACGCGGCACCGCGTCGAGGTCGCGTCCGGCGATCACCAGCGTTCGCAACCCCTCGCCGGCGAGTCCGTCGACGGCGTCGCGGATCTTCCGGCGCGCCGCGTCGTCGAGCGGTATCGTCCCGTCCGCGCCCTGCGCGGTGGATGCGCGCTCGAGCAACGCACCCGGCGCCCCCTTGGCGAAGCAACGGAACCCGCCGTCGGGCACGGTGTGAAAGGTCGCCATGTACTTGTAGGCCGAGTCGAACGGGACCTCGGCTATCCGGGTGAGTGCGGCGCGCGCACCGTCGACGTCGATGCCGCCCTTCTCGGCCAGCACGACGAGCGCACCCTCGGTCGGATCTCCGACGAGCACACCGTCGTTGACCGTGGCGTCGTTGCACAGACCCATACCGAGCAACGCGTCGGTGAGGTCGGGGGCCGGCTGACCGTCGCCGACGAGGATCTTCCCGTCCGTCCCGTAGCCGGAGCCGGTGACACGGAACGTGCGCCCGCGTATCAGGAGACGTTGCACCGTCATCTCGTTGAGGGTGAGCGTTCCGGTTTTGTCGGTGGCGATGTGCGACGTGCTGCCCAGCGTCTCGACTGCCGCGAGTTGCTTGACGATCGCCCCGCGGGCCGCGAGGCGGGAGGCTCCCATGGCGAGGGTGAACGCGACCACCGCCGTGAGCCCCTCGGGGATGGTCGCGACAGCCAGCGACACCGCGGTGACGAGCAGGTCCGACCACGTCTGCCCCCGCAGCAGACCGAGAACGAAGACGAGCGCGACGGTGACGATCGCGACGATGGTCAGCGTCTGGGCGAGTTGGCCGATCCGGCGCTGCAGCGGAGTCTGTTCCACGCCTGCGCTACCGAGAAGGGTGGCGATGGCGCCCATTTCGGTGGCCATACCCGTCGCGGTCACGACCATTTCCGCGCGTCCGCGCGTGACCTCGGTGTTCATGAACAACATGTCGGTGCGGTCGCCGAGCGGGGCGTCCGGGGCATCCACCGGGTCGATCGACTTGTCCACGGGGTGCGATTCACCGGTGAGCGCGGCCTCGGCCACCTGCAGTCGCACGGCATGGACGAGGCGGCCGTCGGCGGGCACCGAGTCGCCGGATTCGAGCAGGACGATGTCGCCGGGGACGAGTTGTTCCCGGGGCAACGACTGTTCGCGGCCGTCGCGCCGCACCCGCGTTGTGGACACGGACATCTTCTTCAGCGCCTGCAGGCTGTTCTCCGCCCGCGATTCCTGCACGAAGTTCAGCACCGTGTTGAGCGCGATCACCGCAAAGATGACGACGGGGGTCTCCCATTCCCGGGACACCACTGCGCTCACGACCGCGGCGACGACGAGCACCAGGGTCATCTTGTCGGCGAGCAGCGAGAGCACTTTGCGCCAGGCGGGGGTGCCTGCCGTCTCGGCGATCAGGTTGGGTCCGTGCTCCGCCAGTCGTTGCTCCACGTCGGCGGTGGAGAGCCCTCGTTGCGTGTCGACGCCCAGCGCGCCGGTCACCTCGGGAGCCATAGCGGTGTGCCAGGGCTGCGCGGTTGCCACCTGCATGACGGCTCCTCGGTGTCGGAAATCGGTCGGTTCTCACCGTACTGTGAGCAGACAGTCACGGGGTTCGAGTGCACCCGTCCGGCGTTCGTGGTGAGCTAGGGGAAAGACTCATCGAGTTCGAGGAGTATGCCGTGAGCGACAGCCCGAATACCGGCGAACCCACCACCGTTCTGAGCGACGAGGAAAGCTGGGAACTGCTCGCGACCGAGAAGGTCGGCCGTCTCGTCGTCGTGGTGGACGGCTATCCGGAGATCTATCCGGTCAACTACGCGGTGCGCGACCGGAAGGTGTACTTCCGAAGCGCCGAAGGCAGCAAACTCGCGGAATTGACCGTGTATCCCAAGGTGGCGTTCCAGGTCGACCACATCGAGGCAAGCGAAGCATGGAGCGTCGTGATCCACGGGCGCGCCCATATCCTTCTGCATTTCAGCGACGTGCAGGCTGTCGACGCGCTGGGCCTGACCCCTTGGGTTCCGGATTCGAAATTCAACTACGTCGAGCTGGTCGCCGCGGAAACCACAGGTCGAAGGTTCGCCCTGGTCGAGCACTGATCACTGGTCGAACACGGACGTTCGGTCGAACACCGCCCTCATGACCCACGCGGACGAGAACCGCCTGCTGATGCGGTTCATGCTGCTGTCGGTCGCCGCCGCGTTGGTCACCATCGCGATGAAAGTGCTCGCGGCGTGGCTCACCGGATCGGTGGGCCTGCTGTCCGACGCACTCGAGTCCGGGGTCAACCTCGTCGCGGCGGTGGTCGGCTTGATCGCACTGCGGGTCGCTGCCAAGCCTGCCGACTACAACCACCAGTTCGGCCACGGCAAAGCCGAGTACCTGTCGGCGGCCGTCGAGGGAACCATGATCTTCGTCGCGGCCACCGCGATCCTGTGGTCGTCGGTGGACCGCCTGGTGCATCCGCAACCGGTGGAGCAGCCCGGTATCGGTCTCGCGTTGTCCACCGCCGCGTCCGTCGTCAACCTTGCCGTGGGTCTCGCCCTCATCCGGGCGGGCCGGCGGCACCGCTCGATCACGCTCGTCGCCGACGGCAATCACCTGCTGACCGATGTGTGGACCTCGGTAGGTGTGCTCGCCGGTGTCGGACTCGTCGTACTCACCGGATGGGACGTGCTCGATCCGGTCGTGGCAATCCTCGTGGCAGTCAACATCCTGCGCATCGGGTACGGGCTGGTGAAGCAGTCCGTCATCGGCATGCTCGACGTCGTGCTCCCCCCGGAGGATGTCGCCGCGGTCGATGCGGTCCTCGAGCGGTACCGGCAAGGCGGTTCCGTCGTGATCCTTCCGCCGCGCACCCGGCAGTCCGGGCGGCAGCGCTTCGTGTACCTGACCGTGCGTGTGCCGGGTGACTGGACGGTCCGGGCGGGCCACGATCTGCTCGACCGGCTCGAAGCCGATCTCCGTGAAGCTCTGCCCGGAACAACGGTCTTCACGCATCTCGAACCGATCCGGCCGGCTGTGGCGGTTTCGGCAGACGAACCCCGGAGACGGTGACGGGCGCCTAGCGTGGAGTGATGGGCACACCGCTGATCACCTTGAACAACGGAGTCACCATCCCCGCGCTGGGCTTCGGTGTCTTCCAGACCCCACCCGAACAGACTCTCGCGGCGGTGACCACCGCATTGGACATCGGCTACCGGCACATCGATACCGCCGCCGCGTATCTGAACGAGCGCGAAGTGGGTCAGGCCGTCGCCCGGTCCTCGGTCGACCGGTCCGATGTCTTCCTCGAGACCAAGGTCTGGATCACCGATTACGGATACGACGCGACCTTGCATGCGTTCGACAAGAGCGCCGCGAAACTGGGTGTCGAGCAGATCGACCTGCTCATCCTGCACCAGGCGCTGCCCGGCGAGTTCGACCTCACCCTCGCCGCCTACAAGGCGCTCGAGACACTGCTCGCGGACGGCAAGGTGCGTGCGATCGGAGTCAGCAACTTCATGCCGGACCATCTCGACCGGCTGATGGATGCGACCTCGATCGTTCCGGCGGTCAACCAGATCGAAGTGCATCCCTACTTCCGCCAGTCCGCTGTGCTCGAAGCCGATGCGGAGAACGGCACAGTCTCGCAGGCGTGGTCACCGATTGGAGGAATCACCTTCTATCGGAACGGATCTCACGGATCCACCCTGGACGACCCCGTCATCGGCGGTATCGCTCGGGCACACGACAAGACCCCTGCTCAGGTGATGTTGCGGTGGCATCTGCAGCAGGGCCGCCAGGTCATCCCGAAATCGGTGACCCCATCGCGGATCGCCGAGAACTTCCATGTCTTCGACTTCGATCTCACCGCGGACGAACTCGCGGCGATCGACGACCTCGACACCGGAGTGCGGGGCGGACCCGAACCCGAAGCCATCACCCGCGAAAACTTCGGACTCGACATTCCCGAACCCTGAGTCCGGTGGCCGGTCGCTACGTTCCTGCCGTCACGAGCCCTGCACCGAGGCCGAGCATGAGCACCGCGACGCCACCGTCGAGAAAACGCCACGAGTTCGGTTTCGCGAACCATCGCTGGAGGTGCCGGGCGCCGTAACCGAGCGCGCCGAACCAGACCGCGCTCGCGACGATCGCGCCGACACCGAACCACCACCTGCCCGGGTTGCCGTAGTGGTTCGCCACCGATCCGAGCATGAGGACCGTGTCGAGATAGGTGTGGGGATTGAGCCAGGTCAGGGCGAGACACGTGGCCAGGGCCGCCCCGATGGTGACGGCGCCACCGGGCGCGGCCGCGAGCGCCGCCGGCCGCAGGGCACGCCGCGCGGCAAGCAGTCCGTAGACGATCAGGAACGCCGCTCCGGCCCAGCGGATCACGTCCACTGCTCCGGGCGCATGGTCCAGCAGGGTGGAGATACCGGCGATGCCGGCGGTGATGAGTATCGCGTCGGAGATCGCACAGACGGCGATGACGGGCAGCACGTGCCGGCGCGCGATGGCCATTCGCAACACGAAGGCGTTCTGCGCGCCGATCGCAACGATGAGGGACATGCCCATGCCGAATCCGGCGACGACGAGATGCATGCCGTCCACCGTAGGAATCCGAGACTATGAAGAACAGGTGATTTTTCTTCAGTACCATTAGAGTTGCTTCATATGGACGTCGACTTCGCACAACTGCGCACATTCGCCGCCGTACTCGACGAAGGCACGTTCGACGGTGCGGCCGCGGTCCTGCGCATCACGCCGTCCGCGGTGAGCCAGCGGATCAAAGCGCTCGAACACCATGTGGGCCAGGTGTTGTTGCGGCGCACCCGCCCCGTGACGGCCACCACCGCCGGCGAGGCGATCATGCGACTGGCCCGGCAGGTCTCACGCCTCGAGGAAGACACCGAGGATGCACTCGGGCTCGCACCCGGTGACGACAATCACGTCACGATGTCCCTCGTCGTCAACGCCGACTCCATGTCGACGTGGATGTTGCGCGCACTCGCCCGCATGCCGGAACGGCACCGCGCGCTGTTCGAGTTGCACCGCGAGGACGAGTTCCATTCCACCGAACTGCTGCGGGACGGCACCGCGATGGCTGCGGTGACCTCGGTACCCGAACCGGTCCAGGGCTGCACCTCCGAAAAGCTCGGTGCCATGCGGTATTACGCCATGGCGAGCATCGACTTCGCCGAACACTGGTTTCCCGACGGGACCACCCCTGCCGCCCTGCGCGTTGCACCGATGCTCAGCTTCGACCGCAAGGACGACATGCAGGACCGCGCATTGCGCAGGGTGACACGCGCGCGACTCGAACCGCCCCGCAACTATGTCCCGGGCGCCCTCGAGTTCGTCGACGCGGTCCGCCTCGGCCTGGGCTGGGGCATGCTGCCCGAACCCATGCTCACCGACACGACGGGCATGGTCCGCCTCGACCCCGGCCGGCCGTTCGATGTGCCGCTGTACTGGCAGCGATGGAAACTGGAATCGCCGGTTCTCGACTCGCTCACCGAGGCTGTACGACGCACCGCCCGGGAAGTCCTGCGGTAGCGGGATTCGGGCGAGATCTCAGTCGACCAGCACCTTGAACTGGGCGTCGTACAGGCGCGCGTACGCACCGCCCGCCTCGAGCAACCCGTGGTGCGTGCCCTGCTCGACGATACGTCCGTCCTCCATCACCACGATCCGGTCGGCATCCCGGATCGTCGAAAGCCGGTGTGCGATGACGAAACTCGTCCGTTCGTCGCGCAACCGGGCGGTCGCCTGCTGGACGAGCAGTTCGGTGCGGGTGTCCACGGAACTGGTCGCCTCGTCGAGAATGAGGATCGACGGCTTCGCGACGAACGCGCGAGCGATCGTGACGAGCTGGCGCTCACCGGCGCTGAGGCTGCCATTCTCCTCGTCGAGCACCGTGTCGTAGCCGTCGGGCAGCGCACGCACGAAGCGATCCACGTAACTCATCCGCGCGGCCGACATGATCTGGTTCTCGGTGGCGTGCGGATTGCCGTACGCGATGTTCTCGCGGATCGTGCCGCCGAAGAGCCAGGTGTCCTGGAGGACGATTCCGATACGCGAACGCAATTCCTCCCGCGACATCCGGGTGATGTCCACCCCGTCGACGAGGATGCGGCCCGAGTTCACTTCGTAGAAACGGAGAATGAGATTGATGAGCGTGGTCTTGCCGGCACCCGTGGGGCCGACGATCGCGATCATCTGACCGGGCTCGACGCGCAGCGACAGATCCTCGATGAGCGGACGATCCGGCACGTACGAGAAGGAGACGTGTTCGAACTCGACGAGACCGTGACGGCTCCACGGCATCGTGGGTGCCGGGGGTTCCGGCTCCTCCTCCGGTTCGTCGAGCACCGCGAATACCCGCTCGGCCGATGCCGACGCCGACTGCAGCAGATTGACCATCGCGCCGATCTGGGCGAGAGGCTGGACCAGTTGTCGTGAGTACTGGATCAAGGCCTGGATCTCGCCGAGGGTGGCGGTACCCGAGGCGACACGCAACCCGCCGAGGACGGCGATCACGACATAGCCCACGTTCCCGAGGAACGTCACGAGCGGCATCACCAGGCCCGAGACGAATTGCGCCCGGTACGACGCCTGATAGAGCGATTCGTTGGTCTCGGTGAAACGCTTCTGGACCTCCGCGGTGCGGCCGTACGCCGTGATGAGCTCGTGGCCGGTGAACGCTTCCTCGATCTGCCCGTTCAGTGTGCCCGTCGCCTCCCACTGCGACGCGAAATGCTTGCGGGATCGGCGCGCGACGATCACCGTCGCGAGCACCGACGCCGGAACGGTGAGGATCGCCACGACGGCGAGCACCGGCGAGATGAACAGCATCATCACGACGAGCCCGATGAGCGTGAGCACCGCCAGCACCAGCTGCGAAATGGATTCCTGCATGCCCGCCGACACGTTGTCGATGTCGTTGGTGACGCGACTGAGCATGTCGCCGCGCGAATGGGTGTCGAAGTATCTCAGGGGCAGCCGGTGGATCTTGCGTTCCACCCGCGACCGCATGTCGCGCACGACGCGCTGCACGATCTCGTTGAGACCGTACGCAGCCATCCAGATCAGGCCCGACGACAACAGGTACAGCGCGAGCACGATCACGAGGATCCGGCCGAGATTCCCGAAATCGATCCCGACACCCGGCACGACATTCATGCCGGACACCATGTCGGCGAACTGGTCTCGTCCCTCCGCCCGCAGCCCCGCGACCGCCTCTTCCTTGGACACGCCGGCGGGGAGTTGCTTTCCGATCACACCGTTGAAGATCACGTCGGTGCCGCGACCGAGAACGAACGGGGCGATCGACACGCTCACGACACCGAGCACTGCGGCGAGGAACACCGAGTAGACGGCGTATCGGTGCGGGTGCAGCATCCCGAGGACACGGGCGACGGTGCGAATGCGCGACGGCGCGCTCTCCTCCGGGGTGGTCATACCGACGCCATCCTCTGGGACTCGACGATCTCGACGTACGTGGGGCAGCGACCGAGGAGACCGAGGTGCGTACCCACGTCGACCATCGTGCCGTTGTCGAGCACCACGATGCGGTCGGCGTCCTGCACCGTCGACACGCGCTGGGCGACGATCAGCACGCACGCATCGCGGGTTTCCGGCTCGAGGGCCGCACGCAACCGGCTGTCCGTGGCCGGGTCCAGCGCCGAGAACGCGTCGTCGAACAGGTAGATGGACGGACGGCGAACCAGTGCGCGGGCGATCGCGAGGCGCTGTCGCTGCCCACCCGAGACGGTCGTGCCGCCCTGCGAGATCTCGGTGTTCAGCCCGTCCGACGTGGCCCGGACGAAGTCCGCGGCTTGCGCTATCTCCAGGGCGCGCCACAACTCGTCGTCGGTGGCGTCGGACCGTCCGTAGCGCAGGTTGTCGGCGATGGTGCCCGAGAACAGATACGCCTTCTGCGGCACGACGGCGATCCGGGAGCGCAGCACCTCGGTATCGAGCGTGCGGATGTCGGTGCCGGCGACGAGCACCTGACCTTCCGTTGCATCGATCAACCGCGGTAGCAGGCGCATCAACGTGCTCTTTCCGGACCCGGTACCGCCGATGACGGCGGTGGTGGTGCCGGGCTCGGCGCGGAACGAGATGTCGCGGAGCACCGGTGCGTCGGCGCCGGGATAGGAGAATCCCGCCGCGCGGAACTCTACGGAGACGCGGGCGGGGAGTTGCCGGACCGGTTCGGGCGGCGATGCGACCGTGGGTTCGGTGTCGAGCACCTCGAGCAGGCGTTCCGCACACACCGTGGCGCGCGGCGCCATGATGGCGATGAACGAAGCCATGAGCACCGCCATGAGAATCTGTGCGACATAGGTGATCATCGCGGTGATCGAACCGATCTGCATCTCACCGGCGTCGATGCGCTGGCCACCGACCCACAGCACGGCGACGGTGCTGGCGTTCGCGATCAGCAGGACCGCCGGATACAGCAGGGAGTTGACCCGTCCGACGCGCAGCGCAGTCGCGGTGAGGTCGTCGTTGGCCCGCTCGAAGCGGGCGCGTTCGGTGTCGTCGCGAACGAAGGCCCGCACCACCCGGATACCGGTGATCTGTTCGCGAAGGACCCTGTTCACCCCGTCGATGCGTTTCTGCATCACCCGGAAACCGGGCAGCATGAGCAGGATCAGCGCCACCATGGTGAAGACGAGTGCCGGTACCGCTACGACGAGAACCAGCGATGTTCCGGGGTCTTCGCGCAACGCCATGATGATGCCGCCGACGGCCATGATCGGAGAAGTCACGACGATGGTGCAGGTCATGAGGACGAGCATCTGGACCTGCTGCACGTCGTTGGTGTTGCGGGTGATCAGCGACGCCGCGCCGAAGGTGCCGAACTCCCGCGCCGAGAACTCGCCGACACGCCGCACGATCGCCAGCCGGACGTCCCGGCCGAACGACATGGCGGCCCGCGCGGCGAAGTACACCGCGCCGATCGCGGCGCTGATCTCGACGGCGCTGATGGCCAGCATCACCAGGCCGGTACGCATGATGAAGTCGACGTCCCCGGCCGCCACGCCCTCGTCGATGATGTCGGCGTTGAGGCTCGGCAGGAGCAGCATCCCGCCCGTCGCGACAAGCTGGAGCAGCACCACTGCGGCAAGCGCGCCCTTGTATGGCGCGAGAAACCGCCGCAACAGCTGTATCAGCATGGGCAACACGCTACCTGCGTGGCGCGACGATCCCGGATTGCGGAGCCCTGCCCGGGACCGGTCACCGCGGAACCGGCGGAGCGGCCACCGGCACGAATACCGGTGACCGCCGACCGGGTCGTCACACCCGGGCCGTTTCTGTCTCCGTCTCCGCCTCGCCGGCGGTGAGTTCGCGAGTGAGCTTCTCGCCCTCCACGTCGACGTTCGGGAGGATCTTGTCGAGCCACTTCGGCAGCCACCACGCCTTGTCGCCGAGCAGCGCCATCACCGCCGGGATGATGACCATGCGCACGATGAAGGCGTCGAAGAACACGGCGACGGCGAGCGCGAAGCCCATCGATTTGATCAGCGAGTTCGGTTCCGCGATGAAGGCCGCGAACACCGAGATCATGATGACCGCCGCCGCACTGACGACGCGGGCGCCGTGGCCGAAGCCGGACACCACAGCATCCTTCGCCGACGCGCCGTGCACGAACTCCTCGCGCATTCGGGTCACCAGGAACACCTGGTAGTCCATCGCCAAGCCGAAGACGACACCGATCAGGAAGATCGGCATGAAGCTCACGATGGGTTGCGGGTTGGAGATGAGCCCGCCCCAGCCTTCCTGGAACACCGCCACGGTGGCACCGAACGTCGCGAGCACACTCAGCAGGAAGCCGAGCGTCGCGGTGAGCGGCACAAGGATGGAGCGGAAGACCAGCATGAGCAGGATGAATGCGAGTCCGACCACCACGGCGAGGTACGGAACCAGAGCGTTCTGGAGGCTCTCGGACACGTCGCCTTCCAGCGCCGTCTGCCCGGTGATGCCGTACGAGACTCCGAACTCGTCCTGCAGCCGGGACTCGTCGTCACGGATGGACGAGACGAGATCCATGGTCGCTTCGTCGCTCGGGCCGCTGCGCGGCGTGACGAGGATCTGCGCGGTGTCACCGGCCTCGTTGACCGACACGATCTGCGCGTTGACGACCTCGTCGTGTTCGGACAGCGACGCGACGACCGCACCGAACGCCGCGGGTGCGTCCACCTCGGCTTCACGGGCGTCCGCGACGACGACGAGCGGGCCGTTGCGTCCCGGGCCGAAGCCCTCGTCGATCAGGTCGTAGGCCTGGCGTGCGCTGGTTGCGGGGTCGCCGGTGGCTTCGCTCGGCAGGGCGAGTCGCAGGCCGGTCGCGGGAAGGGCGAGCACGCCGAGCAGCACCACACCCGCGACGAGCGGAACGAGCGGGCGGCGCACGAGCGCGGCGGCAAACTTCGGAGCGGCACCGGGCTTGTCGTCGTCACCCGCACCGGCCTTCAGGCCGGGGATGCGTCCCGCGAAGGCCTTCTCACCGAAGAGCGAGAGGACGGCGGGGAGCAGAGTGATGGCGATGAGCACGGCCATGAAGACGGTGAAGGCGGCCGCGTATCCCATCGCGGAGAGGAACGGGATACCCACGACTTGCAGGGCTGCGAGCGCGATGATGACTGTCAGACCCGCGAACACGACCGCCGAACCGGCGGTGCCCACCGCGCGACCTGCCGCTTCGGCACGGTCGCTGGTGACGGTGAGTTCGTGCCGGAAGCGCGAGACGATGAACAACGAGTAGTCGATCGCGACCGCGAGACCGATCATGATCGCGAGGGTCGGCGTCATCGAGCTGAGGTCGGTGAAGCCGGTCGCGATGGTGATGCCCATGCTGCCGATGCCGATGCCGACCAGGGCGGTGATGAGCGGCAGACCGGCCGCGACCAGGGACCCGAACGTCAAGGCGAGCACGATCGCGGCAATGCCGATGCCGACGAGTTCGGCGGTACCGCCGGGGAGTTCGACCGCGCTGGCAGCGGTCCCGCTGACCTCCACGGTCAAGCCGGCGTCGCGGCCGATGTCCGCTGCGGCCGCGATCTGGTCACGCATCGTGTCGTCGACGTCGCTCATCTCGCCCGTGAAGGGGACGGTGACGAAGCCGACCGTGCGGTCGGAGCTCAGCGGCGACAGTGCGGCGGCGTTCGCGAGAGCGGCGTCCTCGGGCAGTCCCTGTTCCGCACCGGCAGCCTTCATCTGTTCGACGAGGCCGGCGTCGGCGAGAACCGGGTTGGCCAGTACACCGGCCTGCTCCTCGGGCGTCGCGGTCGCCGGATCCACCTTGGCCGGCGGCGCCACGCGGTCGATGTCGCGCACTGCGGCGAGCACGTCGTCGATGGCCTGCATGTTGGCGGGCTCGTCGAGCGTTTGTCCGTCGGGGGCGGCGAACACATACCGGGCGCTGAGCTGATTCATCGGATCTTCGGCCGACGGGAAGCGTTCGGCCATCAGGTCCTGTGTCTTCTGCGCGGGGGTACCGGGCAGAGAGAAGGAATCGGTGGTCGGACCCGACAGCGTCGCGGCACCGACACCGAACAGGACGAGGATCGCCAGCCAGAAGGAGAGAACCGTGCCTTTTCGCCGGTAGGCGAACTTGCCGATCCGATATAGGTAGGTCGCCACGAGGCACCCTTTCGTTCGGACATTTCTTGCGGAGGGAGGGGTCGAGTCGACCGCTGTGGGGCGTACTCGCGCGTTACGGGAAACCGAGACGCAACCGGCCGAAGGCGTCGCGGATGAGGTCTTCGGGCGACCGGCCGACTCCCGCGAGATGCATCTCGATCGCTGCCTTGATCGCGCCGAGAGCCACGTGGTGGATCAGGTTGGGAAACAGTTCCACGCCCGGATCGGTGCCCGTGCGTTCTGCGATGACGTCGATGAGCATCCGCGTCGACCGTCGCTCGACCTCGATGCCCCGGACGAGCAGTGCCGAAGATTCCTCCACGACCGAAACACACGCACCGATCTCGTCGAACGACCACTTCGGGTCGGTGACGAGACCGACGGCGCATTCCCGGAGGGAATCGAGGATGTGTTCGTCGGCCGGGCGCTGCCGCAACATCTCGATCCATTCCTCGATCACACGCTCGAGATGAACGAAGACCGCTTCTTCCTTGCTGGCGAAGTAGTTGTGGAACGTGCGTGTCGAGACGCCTGCGCGTGCGGCGATCGCATCAGCGGTGACCGCGTGCACACCGTGCTCGCGGGCGAGTTCGGCGGCCGCTTCGGCGAGCGCCGCCCGCGTCGCCGCTTTCTTGCGGTCGCGCAGACCTGAGGAGGGAAGACTCACTCCATCGACCGTACAGAAATTGCAGAGCTCGGTAAGTTTGCAGAAGAGTGCAAGATTATGCGATTACCCACATCGGGGCGCTCGCAGTAACGCAGGTCATACTCGGCGGCGCTCCCAGGCGCCCTGATCGCGAGTGAGTTCCTCGACGAACGCGGGCAGGTTATCGGCGACGACATCCTCGAGCGACACCTCTTCGAGGACCGCGCGCAGATTCACCCGCACCGCGATCCAGACGTCGCGCAACTTCTCGGCCGCGCCGGTGTAGACGACATCCTCGGGCCGCTCACCCCGGACCGACGCGAGGGGACCCTCGACCGTCCGGATGACATCGGCTATCGAGATCGCCCCCGGAGGACGAGCGAGCCAATAACCCCCTTCGGGGCCGCGCCTGCTGCACACCAGACCGCCCCTCCGCAGATCGGCGAGCACCGCCTCCAGGAACTTGTGCGGGATCGACTGCGCGGTCGCGAGGGTTTCGGCCTTCACCGGGCGGCCGTCGCCCTTGGCCGCGAGTTCGAGGAGGGTACGGACGGCATAGTCGACCCTCGCGGTGATGTGCATTCCACGCCTCTCACTACGCTGCCGACGGAACCCCCAATTCCTACCAGCAAACTGCGGAAACGGCCGTTCGCGATTCCAAGGCTACTGGTGACACACACCACATCACGAGTAGATTGAACCGTTGTTCACACCTACCGAAAGTGATGCCATGCGGGAGACCCTCTTCGACTCCTGGGGGTCGTTGCTCGAGCCCCTGCACGATCCGGTCGCGCTCGCGATCCCGGCTTTCGTGTTGTTCCTGGTCCTGGAATGGGTTGCGGCTCGCACGCTCGAACACGTCGAACCCGGGCCCGACGGCCGGACGCACCCGCCGAAAGGCGGCTACGAAGTACGCGACGCACGCGCAAGCCTCTCGATGGGACTGGTGTCGATCGTCACCAGCGCACTCTGGAAGGTGCTCGCGCTCGTCGGATACTCCGCGATCTGGGTCTACCTCGCGCCGTGGCACCTGCCCGCCGACGCCTGGTACACCTGGGTGATCCTGCTGGTCGGGGTGGACCTGCTGTTCTACTGGTACCACCGCACAGCGCACCGGGTCCGCGTCGTGTGGGCGACCCATCAAGCTCATCATTCGAGCGAGTACTTCAACTTCGCGACCGCTCTGCGCCAGAAGTGGAACAACAGCGGCGAAATCATCATGTGGCTGCCGCTTCCGCTGCTGGGAATCCCGCCGTGGATGGTGTTCGTCGGCTTCTCCGTGAACCTGGTCTACCAGTTCTTCGTGCACACCGAGCGAGTCGGCACCCTGCCCCGGCCCGTCGAGTTCGTCTTCAACACCCCCTCGCATCACCGGGTCCACCACGGCTGCGACCCCGAGTACCTCGACCGCAACTACGCCGGCATGTTCATCATCTGGGACCGGATGTTCGGCACGTTCCAGCCGGAGACACACCGGCCGACGTACGGCCTGACGAAACCCGTGGGCACCTACAAGATCTGGGAATTGCAGACCCACGAATACAAAGCGATCGCCCGCGACTGGCGTTCGGCAACGGCCCTGCGGGACAAGATGGGTTACGTGTTCGGGCCGCCCGGGTGGACTCCCGCACACGGCCGGGAGGATTCGGAGACCGTCAGCTCCGCTCGAGCGTGATCAGGAAGTCGATGCTTCCGGTGCTGTCGACGGTCACGAACCCGAGATTCGGCGGTTCCACACCGTAATCCGCCCAGACCGTCGGGATGCTTCCGGACGCCACGATCACGTCACCGGTGCGGAGCACCTGCACCTCCAGCGTGGCCGGTCGCTCCTGCCCCCGCAACGTCAGCGTCCCGGTCGCAGGCAAGGTCGTCACCGTTCCATCCGTCGGGAGCGCCGTCAGGTCCACCGGTTCGGTCAGGACGAACGTCGCCGTCGGATAGGTCCCGGTGTTCATCACCCGATCGCGAAACTGCCCGTCGCGCTGGGAACTGTCGGTGGTGACCGAGTCCACCCGGACCGTCACCTCGGCGGCAGTGAGCGTGTCGTTCTCGATGGTGGCGGTGCCGGTCACCTGGTCGGTACTGCCCACCACGGTGACATCGGCTCCGCGCAGGATCTCCTCGACGGTGTAGCCCGCGGCGGTGCGGTTCGGGTCGGTCCCCGCAGTCACCGTCCAGGAACCGTTCAGCTCACCGGAGGCGGCTTCGGCACCGGATTCGGACACCGATGCTGCCGGCGCGTCGTCCTCGGCGATGAAGTTGCCGTAGACCCACGGCGCGACGAAGAACCCGACAATCGCGATCACGACAATGGCAGCGAGGGACCATCCGAGCTTGCGCATGCCCCGACAGTAGTTGAGGCTTCAACGCCGTGCGGGGTCGAACGCGAGAAGAGGTCGAACGCTGTGCTCCCCGGATCTATACCGGCGGATCGGGGTCAGCAGTGCCTGCCAGCACCGAATGACGTCGGCTGTACACGAAGTAGATGACGACCCCGATCGCCATCCACACGACGAAGCGGATCCACGTCTCCACCGAGAGGTTCACCATGAGCCACAGGCAGGCCAGCACCGCGAGTATCGGCACGTACGGCACCAACGGCACCCGGAACCCGCGTTCGAGATCGCCCCGGGTACGGCGCAGCACGAGCACTCCGATCGATACCAGGACGAACGCGAAGAGCGTGCCGATGTTCACCATCCCTTCGAGGGTGCCCAGCGGAACCAGGCCGGCGAGCACAGCCACCACCACGGTGACGACCGTCGTCCGCACCGGTGTTCCCCGCTTGCCCGTGTGGGCGAGTCGACGAGGCATGAGGCCATCGCGTGCCATCGCGAACAGCACACGCGTCTGACCCAGCATCAGCACCATCACCACGGTGGTGAGGCCTGCGAGGGCACCGATGGAAATCAGGTTCTTCGCCCAATCCATGCCGTTGATCGCGAAGGCGGTGGCCAGGGTCGACTCGTCGCCCTCGAGTTCCTGGTAGTTCACCATGCCCGTCAGGACGAGACTCACAGCGACATAGAGCACGGTGACGATCGCGAGCGAACCGAGGATCCCGATCGGCACGGCTTTCTGCGGAGTCCGCGTCTCCTCGGCAGTCGTCGCGACGACATCTAAGCCGATGAATGCGAAGAAGACGAGACTCGCCGCGGCGAGCAGGCCGTACCAGCCGAACGTGCTGCCTCCCGCTCCGGTGACGAAAGAGAACAGCGACTGGTGCAGTCCGTTGTCGGTCTCCGCGGCCTCGGCCGGCGGGATGTAGGGCGTGTAGTTCTCCGCCTTGATGTAGAACGCCCCGAGCGCGACGACGAAGATGACCACCCCGACCTTGATCGAGGTGATCACCAGCGACACCCGGGAGGACAGCTTGGTTCCGGACGCGATGACGACGCCGATCACCACGACGATCAGAACCGCTCCCCAGTCCACCTTGACCGGTCCGACCATCACGCTCGACGACAGCCCTCCCATCACCTCGCCGAGATACAGCGACCAGCCCTTGCCGACCACCGCCGCGGCAAGCGCGAACTCCAGGATGAGATCCCAGCCGATGATCCAGGCGACGAACTCGCCGAATGTCGCGAACGAATAGGTGTATGCGCTACCCGCGACAGGCACGGTGGACGCGAACTCCGCGTAACACAACGCGGCGAGAGCACAGGCAATGGCGGCGAGGACGAACGCCAGCGACACCGACGGTCCCGCGACATTCCCGGCCGTGCGAGCGGTGAGGGTGAAGATGCCGGCGCCGATGACGACCGCGACACCGAACACGATCAGGTCCCACGCGGTGAGATCCTTGCGCAGCTTCGAATCCGGGTCGTCGGTATCGCGGATGGATTGCTCCACCGACTTCACTCGGAACAGACCCCGATCGCGCTTGCTGCCGGCTCGAGTCATCGGCGCCCCTTCCGAGCAGGAACCTACTCGGTACGAGCGGCCGCCATGGACGATTCCGGAACGATGACGCGCTCGGCTCGGACATCGGTGTCATCCGCTCGAAACCGGGTATACCCCGGCGATTACCGAGGGTCGGCCGGGTTCGGCCGACGACTCCGTGCCCGAGGAAGGTGCGTATGAGAACACTGCGTGTCGCGTCGGTCCCCGCATCGCACGTCTACGTGCGGCATCTGTCGTCACCCGACGGCGACGACGGAGTGATCCGGCTGCCCGACCCGGTACCCGCCGACGGACGAAAGGTCCCCGGTGGATGGTGGCCACCGATGATGCTCGAGCCCGGATGGATCGACGATCACCACGATGAATTCGACATCTTCCACATCCACTTCGGGTTCGACGCGGTGGAACCCGAAGTGCTCGAGGAGGTCGTCGGCGCCCTCGACACCCACCGGATCCCCCTCGTCTACACCGTGCACGACCTGAGAAACCCTCACCACCCCACCCCGGGCGCGCATCTGAAGAACCTCGACGTGCTGATACCGGCGGCCCGGGAACTGATCACCCTCACCCCCGGCGCTGCCGCGAGAATCCGGGCCGGCTGGGGACGGACCTCGACGGTCCTGCCGCACCCGCACGTGCTCGAGCGGGACTGGTTCGACGCGCCGCACCGCCCGCCGGACCCGTTCGTCGTCGGTGTCCATGCGAAGAGCCTGCGAGCCAATATGGATGTGCTGCCGGTCGTGACCGCGCTGGCTCGAACGGTCGCCGACCTGCCCGAGGCCCGGCTGCAGATCGATCTGCACGACGAGATCTTCGTTCCGTCCAACCATTGGTACGCCCCGGACATGGGAGCCGCGCTGCTGGCGCTCGGGGAGAATCCCGCGGTGGACGTCCGGGTGCACCCGTATTTCGACGACGACGAACTGTGGCAATACCTCTCGGAGTTGACGGTGTCGGTGCTCCCGTACCGATTCGGGACCCATTCGGGCTGGCTGGAGGCCTGCCACGATCTCGGAACCGCGGTGGTTGCTCCGAGCTGCGGTTTCTATCGTCAGCAACAGTCCTGCGACGTGTTCACCCTGGACGAGGACCGGTTCGACCCGGCCTCCCTCGACCGTTGCATCCGGTCGCTGTACGAACGCCGGCACCACATTCCGCGGGCACAGTGGCCGCGACGACTCGAGCAACGCCGACGTCTCGCCGCGGCCCACGCGACATCTACGAGCGGGCCTCGGCATGACCGCCCGACCGCTGCGCATCGCGCTCGTCGCGTCGAACCGGTATCCCATCCGCCAGCCGTTCGCCGGTGGCCTCGAGTCCCACGTCTGGCATCTGGCGCGTGCCCTCGGAGAAGCCGGTCACCACGTCACACTGTTCGCGGCGTCCGGTTCCGACGAGTCCCTCGGTGCCTCACATCTGGAGGTCCGGTCCTTCTCCCCCAGCGCGACCGCGCGCCACGACCCGTCCATGGCACCGAAGGGCTTCCTCGAGGACCACCACGCGTACCTGTCGTTGATGCTGAACCTGGCGGGTCCGCTGGCCGACTCCTTCGACGTCGTCCACAACCACAGCCTGCATTACCTGCCGGTGGCGATGGCACCGGCACTGCGCATCCCGATGGTCTGCACGCTGCACACTCCGCCGACCCCCTGGCTCGAGTCGGCCCTGGCCGCGACGGCACAGGTCCCGGCGACCTTCGTCGCGGTCAGCCGGCATACGGCGCACGCGTGGCGGCACGCGCTCGAGGCTCCCGCGACCGTCATCCCCAACGGGGTGGACCTCTCGGGCTGGCCGGTCGGCCCCGGCGGCACCGACCTGATGTGGTTCGGACGCCTCGTGCCGGAAAAAGGCGCACATCTCGCGATCGAGGTCGCGCGCCGAAGCGGCCGCAGGCTCACCCTTGCGGGACCGATCTCCGACCGGAAGTATTTCGACGACCGCATCGCCCCCCGACTCGGCGGCGAAGTCGAATACCTCGGACATCTGCCGCGCACGGAACTGGCTGCCCGGGTGGGCCACAGCGCTGCCGTCCTGATCACGCCGTGCTGGGACGAACCGTACGGCCTGGTCGTCGCCGAAGCCCTTGCCTGCGGCACCCCCGTGGTGGCGTTCGCTCGCGGCGGGATTCCCGAGATCGTCGACTCCGGGTCGGGAGTGCTGGTCCCCGCGGGCGACACCGACGCGATGGCTGCTGCCGTGCCCGCCGCAACAGCACTGTCCCGCAGTCACGCTCGCCGACGTGCCCTGGAGTACTGTTCCGAACGGGCGATGGTCGAGTCGTACGTGGCGTTGTACCAGCGCCTCGTCGCCCCTGCCGCCGAACCCGTGTCCGCCGGTCGGCCACGATGATCGGGTACTACATCCATCACCACGGCCACGGCCATCTCGCCCGCGCGACGAGTATCTGTGCGCACCTTCGCAATCCGGTGACCGCGCTGTCGTCGGCGACCCTGCCGGGCCGGAACGCCGCGGTGTTCGACGAAGTGGTCGAGTTACCCCGCGACGACGAGGCTGTCGACGCAGCCGTCGACCCCACCGCTCACGGACTGCTCCACTGGGTTCCCCGCCACGACGACGGACTGCGCAGACGGATGGCGGCGCTGGCGGAGTGGATCACGCGCGCCCGGCCCCGGGTAATGGTGGTGGATGTGTCGGTGGAGGTGACGTTGCTGGCGCGATTGTTCGGCATCCCGGTCGTGGTCATGGCCATGCCCGGAACCCGCACCGACGCACCGCACACTCTCGGTTACCGCTCGGCAGACCACTTGATCGCCGCGTGGGCGCAGGAGGTGTACGACCCCGAGTGGCTGCACCCGTACGCGCACAAGACGTCGTATGTGGGTGGCATCAGCCGATTCGACGGGCGCCGCACTCCCCCCGATGCGGACGATTCCGATGACCGTCCCACCGTGCTGGTGATGGGCGGGAGTGGTGGTTCGGCCTTGTCGTCCGGTGATTTTCGGTCCTGGAAGAGTCGCCACACCCGGTACCGGTGGGAAGGCCTGGGAGTTCCCGGGGGCGTCTGGGCCGACGATCCGTGGCCCTCGCTGTGCCGGGCCGACGTGGTGATCGGCCACGCCGGACAGAACACCGTCGCCGACATCGCAGCGGCTCGGCGCCCCGCGGTGCTCGTCGCCGAGCGGCGTCCCTACGACGAGCAGCACGCCACGACGGCCGCCCTCCACAGCGCCGGATTGTCGGTGGGGTTGCCGGAGTGGCCGGACCCCGACCGGTGGCCGGAGTTGATCGAGCGGGCCCGCGGTGAGGACCCCGCGCAGTGGGCACGCTGGCAGACCTCCGGAGCCGCGGCGCGCGCCGCCGCAATCGTCGACCGGATCGCCGAGGAGGAGGCACCGACGTGAAAGTCGGCGTGGTGACCATCGCAGCGCACCGAACCACTCACCTGCGCAGGCAGATGACGGCGCTCGCACGCGGTTCCCGGCGTCCCGACCAGCACGTTGTCGTGTCCATGGGCGATCGCGAGGTCTTCTCGCTGACCCGGGCCGCCGGTGCGGACGCGCAGTGGATGGAGCCGACGGAAGGCCGTCTGCCTCTGGCCGAAGCCCGTAACCTCGGCGCCCGGCGGGCACTCGAACTCGGCGCCGAGTTACTGGTGTTCCTGGACGTCGACTGCATCCCGGCCACGAATCTGGTGAGCCGCTACGAGGAGGTCGGCAACGATCCGCGTCACCAGGTGGCGTTGCTGTGCGGTCCGGTGACCTACCTGCCACCGCCTCCGGTCGGCGGGTACGACCTGGATGCACTGGACGCGCTGATCGATCCGCATCCCGCCCGTCCCCACCCGCGCGCCGGTGACGTCGTCACCGGTGAGGACTACACGCTCTTCTGGTCACTCTCGTTCGCTGTCACCGCGGCGACCTGGCACCGCGTGGGCGGATTCTGTACCGACTATTCGGGATACGGCGGGGAGGACACCGACTTCGGGCAGGTCGCGGCGCAGCGCGGCGTCGGGCTTCGCTGGGTCGGCGGAGCCCACGCTTTTCATCAGCATCACCCGGTGTCGGATCCGCCGGTCGAGCGACTGCACGACATCCTGGCCAACGCCACCGTCTTTCACGACCGATGGGGATGGTGGCCGATGCGTGGCTGGCTCGACGCCTTCGCCGGGCGCGGGTTGATCCGGTTCGACGACGAGACGACGCGGTGGGTCCCCACGAGCAAGTAGCGCCGCACTGTTCGCCCTTCTCAGAGCTTCCCCACCGATACCGCGAGCCGTCAACGGGAGCCAGTTGCCCGATGTGACTGTTGCCGGGTTAGCATCACCGCGGTTCCTTTCGGGTGTGGTATCGACGCCGCATGTGGGATTCAGGAGTGGCGGCTCCCCCACTGCGGCGTCGGCTTTTTTTCGGACGCCCCTGACCGCCCGGATGCAATTCCGGCAAGGTGGAACTCATGGAAGGCACTCATCCGAAACACATCGGAATCCTGGCCCACAGCTGGGAGGGCGCGTCTCTCTGCTGGCGGGAGATATGCGGCTACAGCACCGCGCAGGGCCTGCCGGCGCACCCCGATCTCACCATGGACTGCATCTCGTTCGAGCACTGCATGCCGGCGTGGGAGGCGTCGGACTACGAGTCGGTGCGCGCGGTGCTCGCCACCAGCGTCGACCGCCTCGCACGGGCAGGATGCGACTTCTTCATATGTCCCGACAACACCGCGCACCTCGCGCTCGAGGCTCCAGGAGCCGACCTCGCACTTCCGGGCCTTCACCTGGTCGACACCGTCGCAGCGGCCGCCGAACGGGCCGAGTACACACGCGTGGGAATTCTCGGAACCCGTTACACGATGCAGGGTCCTCTCTACCCCCGCGAATTGGCAGCGCGAGGCATCCAAGCCGTCAGCCCCGCCGACGACGATCAGGCCATGGTCCACTCGGCAATCTTCGACGAACTGGTACACGGAACCTTCCGGGACGAGACGAGGGATTCCTTCATCGACCTGATCGGACGACTCGCGGACTTCGAGTGTGATGCGGTGGCATTGGTCTGCACCGAGATCCCACTCCTCGTGCCTCCTGACCTCTCGCCGCTTCCGATTCTGGATTCCACCCGGCTCGGCGGGCGCGCGGCGCTGGAAGTCGCGGCGGGCCTTCGGGAGATGCCGACCTGGCGCGGATCCGGGTTTCGCACCGCCGCGGTCGAAACGTCGGCAGCCCCGCAATAAAAAAGTCCCTCACCTGCATGCAGGTGAGGGACTTTATGGCGGTGGCGGAGGGATTTGAACCCTCGGACGGGGGTTACCCGTCACACGCTTTCGAGGCGTGCTCCTTAGGCCGCTCGGACACGCCACCGCTAAAAGACTCTACCGGATGGTGCGCCTGGACTGAAATCGGCAGGTCAGAGTCCCGGACGAGGGTCGCGCCGGCCGTGGAAGAACTCCTCCAGAACCGCCGCACACTCGTCCTCGAGCACCCCGCCGCGCGCCTGCGGGCGATGGGTGAGGCGACGATCCCGCACGACGTCCCACAGCGACCCGACGGCGCCCGTCTTGGGCTCCCATGCGCCGAAGACGATCCGCTCGACGCGCGCCAGGACAGCCGCACCGGCGCACATCGTGCAGGGCTCGAGGGTGACCGCGAGGGTTGTGCCCTCGAGACGCCAGCCGTCTCCGTGCACGCGCGCCGCCGCCCGCAGCGCAAGGATCTCCGCGTGCGCGGTGGGGTCCCCTGTGGCCTCACGCGAGTTCGCGGCCCGGGCCAGCTCGGTGCCGTCGGCCGCGAACACGACCGCGCCCACCGGAACGTCCCCGGCAGGCGCAGCGGTCGCAGCGTCCAGCGCGACCCGAATCAGTTTCTCGTCGTCGCGCGGCCCCATCTAACGCAGTTTGTCCAGCGCAGCGGCCCACACATCGTCGAACCCGAGGCGCTGTGCGACCTCCTCGAGTTGTTCGTCGGGATAGAGATCCGTCTCGGAGAGGATCACGGACAGCACGGGTTCCGGTAGACCCATGTCCTTGAGGATCCCCAGGTCACCTTCTTCCCACGGCTCCACGTCGTCCAGCTCGTCCGGATCGATGTCCGGGATGTCGACGTTGAGTGCGTCGAGAATGTCGGCCGCAATGTCGTAGTCGATCGCCATCGTGGCGTCGGACAGCAGGATCCGGGTTCCGGACGGTGCGGGCCGGATGATGACGAAGAACTCGTCATCGACGTTCAGCAAGCCGAACACGGCGCCGGAGCTGCGGAGCTCCCGCAACTCCGTCACGGCCGTCTCGAGGCTCGTCAGTGCAGCATCCGAGAGTGCGCGGCACTTCCAGAGTCCGTCTTCACGCGTCACGGCGACGGCAAAACCGTCGAGGTCCTCGATCGAACTCACCGAAGGGCTCTTGTTCCCTACGCGTTGTGCAGCCATGCGCGCAACGGTAGTCTGCCTCGTCCCGCGAATGAAGCCCGCGCCCGAATATGCCAACCTGGAGCGGTGCCTACCGCTACGTTCGCCCCGCCCGTATGTGTCCTCGGCCTCGGCCTGATCGGTGGATCGCTTCTCCGCGCAGCGGCAGCGACCGGCCGCCACGCATGGGGGTACAACCGCTCGCCGGAAGTCGTGCACGCGGCCCGCGATCTGGGTTTCGACGCGAGCACGGACTTGGCCGCGACGCTCCAGCGCGCTGCCGATGCGAACGCGATCGTGGTGATCGCGGTCCCGATGCCGGCGGTCGGGAGCATCCTCGAGGCGATCGCCGAACACGCACCGGATGTCGCGCTCACCGATGTCGTCAGCGTCAAGTCGGAAGTGGCGGCCGCCGTCGCCGCACACGGCCTGTCCCGGCGTTTCGTCGGCGGTCACCCGATGGCCGGCACCGCCGAGTCGGGCTGGGCCGCGAGCACCGTCGAGCTGTTCCGTGACGCCGTGTGGGTGGTGACGGTCGACGACGGCACCGACCCCGAGGTGTGGCAGGCCGTCGCGGACCTGGCGCTCGACTGTGGCTCGGTCGTCGTGCCGGCCGAGTCCGCCGAACACGATGCGGCGGTCGCCCGGATCTCGCACCTGCCGCATGTGCTGGCCGAAGCCCTCGCGCTGGCGGGGGCCGCCGGTGGCGATCTGGCCCTCGGATTGGCTGCGGGCTCGTTCCGCGACGGGACCCGCGTGGCAGCGACCGCTCCGGCACTCGTCGACGCGATGTGCGAGGCCAACGCCTCAGCGTTGCTCGTGGCACTCGACGAGACCCTCGAGGTGCTGTCGGCCGCGCGGGAACAGCTTGCCGACGGCAGCACCACCGACCTCACCCGGGCCGGATTCGACGCCCGCGCCCGGTACGACCAGCAGAAGCGCGTCTCTGTCACCGGCGTCGTCCCCGGGGAGGGTGACTGGCTGACCGTGCTCCGCGAGGCCGGGCGTCGCGGAGAGGTATGGACCCGATGACCTTGCGCGACGTCGCCTCCGCGCTCACGACCGGCAAGCTGACGCCGACCGAACACGTACGACAGGTACTGGCCGACCTCGACGCGCTCGACGGCACGCCGTGGCACAACATCGTCGCGGCCCGCGACGACGCGGCCGCCCTCGAGTCTGCGGCACGCGCCGACTCGGAGATTGCGGCCGGGAACTGGATAGGCCCGCTGCACGGCGTCGCAGTTGCGGTCAAGGACAACATCGACGTCGCCGGCATGCCCACCCGCTGCGGCAGCGCCGTGCTCGACGATGCGCCGCCCGCGACGACCGATGCCCGCATCATTCGTAAGTTGCGGGAGGCGGGCGCGATCATCGTCGCGAAGACCCACCTTCACGAATTCGCCTACGGTCCGACGGGTCTCGTCAATGCTTCCGGGCCCGCTGCGCATCCGCACGAACCCGGGCTCATCAGTGGCGGCTCGTCGTCGGGGTCGGCGGTTCTGGTGGCGCGCGGGATCGTCCCCGTCGCCCTCGGCACCGACACCGGATGCAGTGTGCGCACCCCGGCCGCCTTGTGCGGAATCGCCGGTTTCAAGCCGGGTCACGGAGCACTACCCGTCGACGGGGCATTCCCGTTGTCGACGACGTTCGATCACGTGGGTCTGCTCGCCGCGGACACGCTGGACGTCGCGCTCGCGTGGGGTGCGATCCCGGGCATCGCGCACCTGCGGACCCCGGTGTCCGGGCTCCGCATCGGTCGTCTCCGCGGCAGCATCTGGGACTTCCCCGACCCGGACTTCGAGGCAGCAGTCGACGCCGCGTGCCGCACACTAACCGACCTCGGTGCGGAGGTAGTCGAGGTGACGCTCCCGGAAACCGAGGAGCTTCTCGAGGTGTATCCCGTCGTCACCGGCTCGGAGGCCTACGACACCCACCGCGAGTGGTTCGAGTCGACCCCTGAGCGCTACCAGCCCGCCACGGCGTCGCTACTGGCAGCCCAGCGGGACCGGCCCGCCTACGAGTACGTGCGCGCGGTACGGACGGTCTCACGCCTGCGCCGCGACGTCCTGGATCGCCTGCGGAAAGCGGAAGGACTCGACGCGCTGGTCACCGCGACGACCGGCATCCGTTCGGCACCCCAGAACAGCGATCCGCTGGCTCTGCGGAGGCCGCTGCTCGAGCACTGCATTCCCTTCAGCGTCCTCGGCGTACCCGCGTTGTCGGTACCCGCACCGGGCGGCGGCACGAGACCGATCGGCTTGCAGGTGGTCGGACTCACCGCGGGAACCGCCGGACACGGGAGCCACCCCGCCGAGTCCACCGCGCTCGCGGTCGCGCTCGCGGTGGAAACAGCCGACGGCTAGATCCGCTCGGCCAGCCCGCGGTACTCCACGACGAATCCGTCCGCGTCGACGGTCACCGACGAGGTCGAGACGGGCGACAGCACATGGATGCCGTCGGACGCGCTGCTGTACATCACGGCAGCTTCCTGCACGCCCAGGTCGACGAGGTTCACGTACACCACCGGGACCTCGAGGTCGGCGGAGCCCGACTGCAGTCCGTATCGCCGGATCGGCAGCGCATTGAAGAACGGGCTGAGGATGACATCGACGTCCAGCGCCCCACCGAACGTGGAACGTTGGTGCTGGGTGCCGTTGTCGACCATCCAGATGCCCTCTTCGGAACGGCTGATCGACATGTGTCGCTCACCCGCCGCGACGGTGGTCCGCACGGACAGCCGGCGCGTGACGCCGTTTTCGTCGGTCACCAGGTCGTAGGACGCGCTGAATGCGGGATGGTCGTCGCACGCGCCACCCACGATGCGACCGGACGCTTTGATCCGGCGGCCGTTGAGCTGCACGCGCACAGATTCCATACGGGGCGCGTCCAGCGCTCGCCAGGTGAGAAGCGCGGGCCATGCCGACGCTGTACTCGCCGCAGAACCCGCGGCATCAGAGGCTGGGATGCTCACGAGCTATACGTTAAGCGACGACCGTCGGCGGGGAGGCAGCGGTGCCGTTATTGGGCACCTCAGAGGGTTCCCGCGCCCGCGCGAATCTCCTCGACCGGCGCAAATCCTCGCGCCGACGGCGCGCCCCTTTTCCCGCGTACGACAAGTTCGGGCAATCCGGACGCCGCTAGAGGCCCTGGGGAATCGAACGTGGCCTCGGCGTCGTCGGTGGCGCGTGGACCGGCAGCATCGACTGTTGTGGACTGTGCGCGGAGGGGCACTCGGCCATCGGTATTGGCCTAGAGTCGCACCATGCGTACCGTGTGGACAGTTCCTCTGAACATTGCCCAAACTTTGCTGGAATCTCCCGAGATCCAGATGTTTCTGACCAGCAATGAGCTGCCCGACACCGCAGACGATCCCCGCCAGAGGCTCGAAGAGTTCACTCTGGCTCTCGGCGCGCTCAGCAAGCACGCCGGGCGCACCTTCGGCACCGTTGATGCGGCCAACCGCGAACTGTTCGGCGGTTCCGCCGGCAGGGTGCCCGTGTCGCTCCGCCTCACCGTGCTGCGCGCGATCGTCGCTCAGGTAGACGACCGCACCCCGACTCCCCAGCAGATGCCGCAGCCTGTGATCGACCAGCTCGGTGCGTATGTCTACGCCCTGCTCGATCCGCGCGATCGCAGCATCGTCTACATCGGAACCGGACGTGGAAATCGGATCTTCACTCTGGTCTGGTCAGCCCTCGGAGAAACCCACAAACTCGCCGAAGCCGGGGAGAAAGCACCACCGGCGACCCCGGAAACCGAGGCGGCACTCCGCCGTATCAAGGCCATCTACGACTCGGGTTACTCCGTGGACCACTACGTAGTGGCCGACCGGCTCGACCCGAAGTCCGACGCCGACCACACGGCGGACGTCACCGCGCAGGCAGTGATCGCTGCGCTCGGATTGATCGAGCCGCACAGGGGTGAGTGCATTCTCACCAATCTCGCGGGTACGACGGATGTTTCGGAGGCGGACCGCACCGCGATCCCGATCTCCGAACTTGTACGCCAGTATTCGGCGACTCCCGCACCGGAATTACCGACACCGTGCGTCGTCCTCCGCATCAACGAGGCAAAGAACGCCGACGCGGCGCAGGTTCGCGCCCTGGCATCGAAGCCGTGGCCGGCCGGTACGGCAGCGCGCGGCATCGACGGCTTGCCGATCATCGTGGTGGCCGACAACATCGTTCGCGCGGTATACCGGGCGACGCGGTGGGAAGCCGCGGGGCGCAGTGAGGAGAACGGCGGCACCGTTCTCTACCGCTTCTTCGGTGAATCCGATCCGGACCTCGAGCCCAAGTTCGTCGATACACGCCTCAGTCCGGATCGCTTGGGGCTCAAGCGATGGCCGTCGCACGGATGGGCGCCGCGCCTCACGCGCGCCTTGCCCCGCCCGGTCGCCCGGCCGAAGCCCAAGGCGTAATCCCGCCTGAAAGCAGTCGAGGGGGCCACATTTCGTGGCCCCCTCGACAACACCTTCCGGCTGAGCCGGCTTGCAAAACACTGCATACAGAAAAAAACTGCATACCAAACACTGAAGGCCCCCAACACAGTTGGGGGCCTCCAGCAAACGGGTGTTCGGCGGTGTCCTACTCTCCCACACCCTGTCGAGTGCAGTACCATCGGCG